>DASQZK010000066.1:0-9004 GCA_035638735.1 Bacteroidales bacterium | reverse complement strand
GGTTGATTTCAATAACACATACTGTAAATCAGTGAGATGTGTTAATTTATTTTGCCCTGAAAGCTAAAGACTATAACTTTGAAAAAATTTTAGCGGTTATGAGTGATTCAAACGACTGGAAAAAACGACTGGGAACGGTTTACTCAACCGATCCTGATTATGATTTTAATTATGGTGAACAGGATGATGTGGAAACGCCGCCGCCTTCTTCACAAACCCTGTATGTTCAGCTTGACAGGAAAAAGAGGAAAGGGAAGGTGGTAACGCTGGTAACCGGCTTTAAGGGTAAGGACGACGATCTCCAGGCACTTGGTAAGGAGCTGAAGAAAAAGTGCGGCACCGGAGGAAGTGTGAAAGATGGCGAAATCATTATCCAGGGTGATTTTAAAACACGGATCGGAGAACTCTTGCAGGGCGATGGCTATAAAATCAAATTCCGGTGAACAAAGAACCTGTTACGTGCGTATTTAGCTATACACTAAGAGACTGTGCATGAGAACGTATTTTCTTCTTCTATTCCTCGTATTTACCCTTCCCACCTATTATGCCGGAGCCCAATTTTATGAGTACGGCCAGGATCCGGCATCGATAAAATGGAAATACATCAACACGAAAAAATTCAAGGTTATTTTTCCGGAGGGATTTGGCGATGAAGCAGGCCGGGTCCTCACCCGTTTCGAACAGTACTCCAATCTGAACAGTGCCCAACTGCATCACACACCGGGTAAGATCCCCATTGTTTTACATACTGCAGCGGCTGTTTCAAATGGTTTCGTGGTGTGGGCCCCAAAACGGGTAGAGCTCTTCAGTTACCCGGACGTCAACGGTTACGGGCAGGACTGGTACAGCCAGCTGGCGATCCATGAGTTCAGGCATGTCATCCAGGTCGACAAACTACGGCAGGGTGTCACCAGGGCGTTGACCATAGCCGTGGGAGAACAGGGGATAGGTCCGGCTGTGGGAATGATCCCTTTCTGGTTCCTGGAGGGCGATGCCGTTTATGCCGAAACAAACTTGTCGCAAACGGGACGTGGACGCCTGCCTTCCTTCGAGATGAAGATTAAAGCCCAGCTGCTGAGCGACAAGAAATGGTATTCCTTCTCGAAATCTTATCTGGGCTCTTACCGTGACTATGTGCCCGATTATTACCAGTATGGGTACCAGATGGTGAGTTATGCCCGCGACACATACGGGCAAAATATATGGGCTGGGGCGCTCGATTATGTTGGGAGAAAACCCTACCTGGTCAACCCTTTGTATTTCTATCTGAACCGGGAGACCGGCAATGGGAAGACAGGACTCTACCGTAACACCATGAACTTTTTACGTGATCACTGGCGGGAGACAGCCGGTGAACGGACAATACATGATCCCAAACCTTTCAACAGTCGTAAAAACAGGACGTATACCTCCTGGAATTATCCACAGTTATTACCCGATTCATCAGTTATTGCCGTTAAATCGGGACTGGATGATATACAGCGCTTCGTCAGGATTTTTCCCAACGGGCGTGAACAACGCCTGTTCACTCCCGGTGTGCTGGCTTCGGGCAGAATTTCGGTAAACACTACGTCTATTGTATGGGATGAGTATGTGCCAGGCCTGAGGTGGTCGAATCGCAGTTATTCCGTGTTGCGCGAATACAATTTCGTTACCCGCAAAAGCCGGACCCTGAGCCGGCACTCTCGGTTGTCATCCCCCGGCTTTTCCACTTCGGGCGATACCATTGTCGCCGTAGAAACAACCCCCGATAATACGTTTTTCCTTGTTTTGCTTTCACCAGCCGGCGGGCACATTTTCAGCCGTATACCCTCGCCGGCAAACGTGCAGTTGCAGAACCCTGCGTGGATAAGCGGCACCGGGCAGATTGTCGCCCTTGGCGTCGATCACCGGGGCAAGACGCTGCTGAAATACGACACTCAAACCGCCAGGTGGGACACCCTCATGACGCCGACTTTCGTAAATATCTCCAACCCGGTTTCGTCAGGCAGGTACATCATCTTTGACGGTACTTATACGGGTGTCGACGATCTTTATGCCCTGGATATGCAAAACGGGACGCTTAAAAAGATAACCCGGGCACGCTTCGGGGCATTCCAGCCCTCTGTTGATCAGGCAAACAATCGCCTGGCCTGGTCATACTACACAAAAAAAGGATACGACATCGGCATAAAAGACCTCGATCCCGGTTCTTTTTACGACATTAATACGAAGCAACCGGTCGTTGAACAGCCTTTTTTCAGCTATCACGACTCTGCTGCGCGAAGACAGGCCGCTTTTGTCCCTCCACCGGTTGATACTTCCTTTAAGATCAAAAACTACAGCCGGCCTGGTCATCTCTTCCATTTTCACAGCTGGTCCCCTTTCTGGTTCGACTATACAGATCCGAACATTGATAACCCGGTAGTGAGTCCGGGTATCACCCTTCTCTCGCAAAACATATTGAGTACAGCAGTGACCAGCTTAGGCTATGAGTATCGAAATGGCGATCATTACCTTCATTCCCATTTCATTTATAAAGGCTGGGTGCCGGTTTTTGACCTGTCGGCAACATGGGGAGGATTCCCGGCCATCAACCAGGAGCAGGGCGTTCCCATACCCGCGTCGGTGAGCACAAACCTGACTTATGCCGCCAAAACGTATGTCCCCCTGACATTTAATACCGGAAAAATGGTAAGTGGAGCACAGCCTTCACTTCGGCTTAGTTATAACGGGACATACTTCTATTACGCAGCTGACAACAGCTATAAACGCGGCATGTTCCTGTTAGAACCACGATTGTACATGTATACGTATCTCCGAACCTCCAGGCGCGATATTCAACCGCGATGGGGTTTGACCCTTGATGGTTCCGTTGTCACCTCACCGTTTGACACGGTTCAACTCGGGAATAAGTCACTGCTTACAGCCACGGCCTACCTTCCCGGCATCGGCAAACATCATGGTCTCAGGCTGCAGGCTTCGGTCCAGCGACAGAATCCGCGCAAATACATCTTCAATAATTCGTTGTCTTTTCCACGCGGCTATAATGACAGAACAGCACAGAGCCTTAACAGGATCTCGGCCGATTATGTCTTTCCACTGGCATATCCAGACCTCGACCTGGCCGGTTTGTTATACCTTAAACGAATCAAGGGAGACCTTTTCCTCGATATCCTTAGCGGCAGCAATATATACCGTCACACCGATTCGGGAACGGAAACAATTGATGCGACCTACCGCAGTTATGGTGGTGAACTGACCGTGGATTACCATGTGTTTCGCTTCCTGGTCCCGCTCGAATCAGGCGTTAGAGTCATTTACCTTCAGAATGAAAACCGGTTTGTTGTTGAAGGTGTGTTTTCTGTTAATCTTGGTTTTTTCTAGCTTCGGCTCCGCTCAGCTACCAAGCTTCGGCTCCGTTCAGCCACCGTAAAAAAAATGTGCCACTGTGTTGAAATTGCGCCGCATAATAAAATTTAGCCACCGTAATGAAAAACTCAACCATAATCCCTATACGTTCCCTCTGTTGAGTATAATCTACTTAGTTTTTCTCCAGTGACTATTATCCCAGCAGGTTTCCGCCGGTGACTGGAATCTGCTATGTTTTCCTCCGGTGGCTGAGCGGAGTCGAAGCCCGGTCACTGAGCTACAAACTGGTAGGTAATGACAGCCGGCTGGCTGGAAGGTGCGGAGAGATCGATGTTAAACACGGTGCGCCTGGCATATTTTTCGGCCACTTCCGACAGGCAGTCGGGGTCGAGGGAAGCACTTACCACCGAAGGCCGTGCACTGGTAACGTTGCCCGTTTGGTCAACGGTGATATGCACATCAACGATGCCTTCCCCCATGCACTTATAGACAGGCACGGGCAGGTCAACGGCTTTCCTGTTAAGCGGCGCTTGGGTAAACCGGTAGGTGATATTGGTCGGGCCATGATAGTCCTCGCTCTTTTTTTTCCTGGTGTCGGCTTTGTTGACCGGAACCACATCGCCCTGGTTCAGTATTTTTTTTATTTTCTCTTCCTCTTTGCGATAGTCTTCACTGCGTGACGCGTCCAGTTCTTTTTCCACCTCCTTAACATAATCCTGTGTGCTAATCTTTTTATCGAGATCCTTTGAGACGTTTACTGCGCGGTTACTTTCCCTGAGGGAACGGTCGAGAAGACGTTGATAATAGGCTTCCTCTTCCTTCTTTTTCTTCTCGGCGGCGATCTCTTCAGGCGTTTTCTGCTCAGGCTGAGAAAAATCGATGTATACATCCAGGTTCCCGGCCTTGTTATACTGGTTCGTCTTTGCGATAAGGAACAGCAGCAACAGGGCGACATGGAACACCAGGGTTCCGAGGATCCCGATTTTATGTTCTTCATAATAGCCTTTGAAAGAAAACGGCTTCCTTCTTATTCCTTCGAATATCTGATCGGTATTCTTCACTTTTTTGTCCTGAATCAATTTTGCAAATTTAATACGAATTTAGGAGTATGGAAATTATGTTGCTGCGGCGAATTCGGAAAAAAAGAGGGAAAGACTTACCACAAAGAAAAGGCAGGAGGGGTTTTTGACGGGACGGCCAAACAGGAGTACGTCTCTATGATACTGCCGAAGCATCGATATAGCTATGTTATGACGCGCTTAGACTACGGATGACTTAGTGACCGGCCCTGTCGCACGGTGGCTTGGCGGAACGGAATTGACTCTTCCTTATCTCTAAGCCTTAAGCACCTGCTGTATCCGTTCTCCCGGTTTCCGTCTCCCTGTTTACATACTGCGCTATACCCATCATATCCTGGTCCATCATGCAGCGGAAGTGTTTTTTAGGACATTGTTGAAAGCCGATTTTGGAGCAGGGGCGGCAGGGGAGATCTTTCACCTCGAAGATACGGGATGCCGGATGGGCTTGGTAAGGATACATACCGAATTCAGGGATCGTATTGCCCCAGATGGACATGATCTTTTTTCCGAAGGCCGCTGCAATGTGCATCAGGCCGGTGTCGTGGGTAACAATGGCTTCTGCTTTACTGACCAGGAAGGCAGAATTGTCGAGACTGATTTTTCCTGCCAGGTTGACGGTGTCTTTTTTCAGGCTCCGGGAGATAATGCTTTCAGCGGCACCGGTGTCAGCGGGACCTCCAAGGATAATGACAGGCAGGCTGAGATTATCGATCAGCATGGCCAGTTTTTCAGGAGGGGCTTTTTTTGTAAAGTGCTGGGCTCCGATGGCCAGGGCTATATACCTGTCGGGAAGCTGCTTTTGGGCTTCTTTTGGGAGGTCAGACCAGGTGTTCCCCGGGAAGAAGTCGAGACCTTTGCCGTCATTTTCAACATCGAAAGAGGAAAGCGTATCCAGGTAACGGTCGACGATGTGGACATCGGGCAGCCGGTTTTTTTTGAAGTTGACCATCATCCATTTGGCGTAATTCAGTTTGTTGAAAGAGAAAGACAGGATACTGAGTTTGTTTTTCAGTCGCTGTGTGCGCAGATTGTGATGCAGGTCAATGATATAATCGATGTGTGTCTTACGTATTTGGGAAAGAAGTTCATCGAAGTTCTTGTCCAACAGCCAAAGTTTGTCGATGTATGGATTATTCTCGAGGAGTCCGCCGAATTGTTTTTTAGTAAGATAATGGATTTCGACGTCTTCGATTTGTTGTTTAAGACAGCGAATGACCGGGGTGGTCAGAACAATATCTCCGATAGAGCTGAAGCGTATAATGAGGAATCGTGTCAATGGATAACCGGGTTACAATGATTTAATGAATATCAGCACAGCCAGCCAGTACTGGTCTCTTTCGGCGTTTTTCGGTGTGAGCAGGTCGGTGCCCCTTTCATTGACCTGTCCCGACGGGAGAAACAGGTCGAGGTATTTGTCGTCTGTTTCGGCGAACATTTCTTTTATCCAGGTGACCTCACTGTCAGAACAGGTAACAAACACCGGTTTGGAGATGTTAGCTGCCAGTTCGGTTATCTCGAGTTCGGGTTTAAAAAATTCTCCCGGGCTGAAAGCCATGACAGCTTTCACCTGGGGGTTATCGGAGGCAGCCAGGAGGCATAGTGAAGCCGAAGATGAGCTGCCGAGAAGGACGACGGGCTGTCCGCTGAGTTTGACGGCATAAGCAATGGCGGCTTTAATATCATTGAGTCCTTCTGACAGGGTGGTGGAATATCCCCGGCTTCGGGCCCGTTTCGCCGTCTCATTATCAACATAGCCGAAGTTCTCACCCGATCTCATATCCACGGCAAGGCAGTTATATTTCATCCTGGCGAACCTGGTGGCAATACTGTCAAATTCGCCACGGCTGGCCTTTTCGGTATGAAAAAGGAGAATATAGGGATAGTCTTTCCTGGAATAATAATGATCGGCCGTAATAAGGAGGCTGTCGGCAGCCAAAAAGGTAACCTTCGATTTCCTGATAATCTGTGCACCGGCATGGTCAACCGGCAGGAAAAAGATAAAAAGGACAATGGTTAAAAAAGATAATTTGCCGGTATTCCAGTAAGTAACAGAATCAGGAAACTTCTGCAAGAACGATAATATTGTTTGCTTTTGCTTCAACGACACCGCCTTCAATATCGAAATAGGTTATTTTGTCTTCAGGATCGACCACCTTCACCTGGCCATTCTCCAGTGTGGAGATGATCGGGGCATGGTTTTGCAGGATCTCGAAAGATCCCTTTGATCCGGGAATCTGGACCAGTTTGATCTCACCGGAGAACAGTTTTTTTTCTGGTGTTATGATCTCAAGATACATAATAGTCTCAATTACGAAATTGTGATCCCGGATGTTTCAGATAACAAGACCTATTATCTGTCTGGTCCGGGGGTCTTCATCCTGACAGGGTTGTGTCATCTTTTAGCTTCGGCCAGGAGTTTTTCTCCTTTTTCGATGGCCTCCTCGATGGTGCCAACCAGGTTGAAGGCTGCTTCAGGGTACTGGTCTACTTCACCGTCCATGATCATATTGAAGCCTTTGATGGTATCTTCAATAGACACGAGCGTACCGGGGATGCCGGTGAATTGTTCTGCCACATGGAAGGGCTGGGAAAGGAAACGCTGTACTCTCCTGGCGCGCTGAACCACGAGTTTATCTTCTTCAGAGAGTTCGTCCATACCCAGGATAGCAATGATGTCCTGGAGTTCGTTATATCGCTGGAGGAGTTCTTTTATTTTTTGGGCTGTTTCATAATGTTCTTTACCAACGATTTCAGGGCTGAGGATCCTGGAGGTCGAATCGAGCGGGTCAACAGCCGGGTAGATACCCAGTGATGCGATTTTACGGCTGAGCACTGTGGTAGCATCGAGATGGGCGAAGGTTGTTGCGGGGGCCGGGTCGGTAAGGTCATCGGCAGGCACATAGATCGCTTGTACAGAGGTGATGGAACCACGTCTTGTGGAGGTGATCCGTTCCTGCATCTGCCCCATTTCGGTAGCCAGCGTTGGTTGGTAACCTACAGCCGATGGCATACGGCCGAGGAGGGCTGAAACTTCGGAACCTGCCTGGGTGAAACGGAAAATATTGTCGACGAAGAACAGGATATCCCTGCCGCCGCTTTCTTCATCACCGTCGCGGAACGCTTCAGCAACGGTCAGACCTGAAAGCGCCACGGTAGCACGTGCACCGGGAGGCTCGTTCATCTGGCCGAACACCAGGGTGGCTTGCGACTCTTTGAGTTTCTCCTTGTCGATCTTGCTAAGATCCCAGCCGCCTTCTTCCATACTTTTCGAGAAGGCGTCACCGTATTTGATGACACCCGACTCGATCATCTCGCGCAGAAGATCGTTACCTTCTCTGGTTCGTTCACCTACGCCGGCAAACACGGAAAGACCCGAGTATCTCTTGGCAATATTGTTGATCAGCTCCATGATGATTACCGTCTTACCCACACCGGCACCACCAAAGAGACCGATCTTACCACCCTTGGAATACGGCTCAAGAAGGTCGATAACCTTGATACCTGTGAACAGTACTTCCGATTCGGTGGAAAGTTCCTCGAGTTTTGGCGGTTCTGAATGAACCGGGTAGCCGTCTTTTATTTCTACCTTATCAAATCCGTCAATCGACTCACCAACAACATTAAGCAACCTGCCACGAACCTTTTCGCCAACGGGCATCTTGATAGGCGATCCCGTCGAAACGACGTCCATTCCTCTTTGTAAACCATCGGTCGAATCCATGGCTATAGCCCTTACCGTGTGCTCACCAATGTGCTGCTGGCACTCGATAATCAACGTACTGCCATCTGAACGTTTAATGGTTAATGCATCATGAATGTTGGGAAGATCAGCTCCTGATTTTTCAAAACTTACGTCGACTACAGGACCGATAACCTGGATGATTTCTCCACTATTTTCAGCCATCTATTTTGAAATTTTTATACATGCTAGAAATTCAAGAGGACAAATTTAGTATTTTTTAAAGAACATTGCATGCAATTTCAAAAGAAGCCCTTAATTTGGGAGCAAAATCGCTCAGAATGTTGTTATCAGAATCACACTTTTAATTTATTCTTAATAAAAAGTAACCGAAAAAGCCGGAATCGTTAACCGTAGTTTATTACATTTGTATGAGGGGACTTCACCCGGCACGGATCGGCCGCCCTGTTAATCGTCATATTTCTGTCCATGATATTCAGACCCTAAACGATATGTTCATGAGAAAAATTCTGGTGTTACTTCTCCTGTCTTTGCCCAACCTCGCCCATGCCCAGCTCATGCGGGTAGGCGGCGGGCTGGCATTCTCCTCCGGCATCGATTATAATCACAACCGTACAGGGAATCCCGGGTTGTATGTGAAGCCTTACCTCAAGATCATGCCCAAAACTTTTGTTATCCCTTCCTTTACGATTTTCAACCGGTATAAAAAATCAACGTTCACCGACAAGGTTCAGAATTATATGTTCCATGGTGATGTTGACCTGCAGTATGAAGTATTTAAGCAGGAAGAGATCAAGATCGTGCTTTTCGGCGGACTGAATGCCACCGGCCTGATCTCCCGCTACGAGATGCTTGTCGATGTTGGTGGTGAAGG
>DASQZK010000065.1:0-3616 GCA_035638735.1 Bacteroidales bacterium | reverse complement strand
CCTGTCCGCGACAGTTACATCAGGCAGTATACGCTTACAAGCCTGATGCCCAAAGCCAGCAAGTCACTGAATGTCCGGTTGTTCGACCGCTATTACGCAGAGTTAAACAGCAGGTATGAAGCCGTCAGGAAAGAGTACGTGTTGGGCGACATCATCGGTAAAGTCAAAAAAGGACTGGAAGCACATACACCCGGGATTTCATCTCTCACACTGGAGGATGACAGTATTGATGCCACCGGTCGTGGTTTGAAAAAGATCTACAAGCAGGCCCTTATGGCCATGGAAACGGCCATGAAGGAGTCTACGCCCGAAAACATGCATAAATGGAGAAAGAAAACGAAATACCTCTGGTACCAGGTAAAAATGCTGAAACTCATTTGGCCAGGCATCATGGGAAACCTTGGGAAAGAAATCCACCAGTTGTCCGATTACCTTGGCGACGAGCATGATTTAAGCGTACTATCTGACACTCTTAACGACAAAAAATACCAGGGTGACAGCATGGTACATTCTGTAAAAACTTTTGCGCTCGACAGGAAAGAATACCTTTCCGACCAGGCTGTCAGCCTGGGATCCATGGTCTTTTGCGAATCACCAGGGCGTTTTAGTGACAGGATCTTATCGTATTGGAAAGTCAGCCTGGGCAAGCATACAACAGGATAATAGTTATACGTGACTATGACAAATTTGCCTCGGGGACCTGTTTGAAACGGTCCGACATCCTCGTAAAAAAGGTGCCCCACTGAAGCTTCCTCAGCAACCGTATTTGCGATGAATTCAGAATCCGTTCCTGGTCTGAAAACGATCCTTTAACAAAGCCGGCAATCATATAGAGGGACCCTGAAATGTATGGTCGCCTAAAGAGGTAGATTATACACCTTAAAATAAAATATGTAAAATCATAACCCAGGTAATAAGCCCCTAAACCATGCCTTAGCCGCCCCTTGTTAAAGGAATACTTATTGCCTACCCTCCGGTGGATCCGGTAAAATAAATCAGGGTAGGCAATAGTTGTCCATCCTTTCTCTATCGCTTTGATGTTGTCTGCGCAATCCCATCCCAGGCTCCTGGGTATCCCTCCCGTCTGCTCTAAACATTTAACATTATAGATCTTGAACTGCCCGCGGGAATGCCAGAGTGGATTCCTGTCAATTATTTTACGACCATGCAAGAAATAGTATGGCGTGCCCGATAATATTCCCGGTGAATCATGATTAACGCGGCACCCCACGATATCAAAAAAATCATCACCAAACGAAACATCAGCATCCAGTTTAACGACGAAGTCAAATACCAGGTGAAGGTGATCAATAATTTGCCGGCCATACTCGAATATTTCAACTACCCGCCCGCCGAGCTCATACTGCCCTTCCTTTGGAAACTGATAATAACGGATGAACGGAAATTTTGCTGCATAAGCCCGGACAATGTCCTGTGTTCTGTCAGTTGAATTATCATCAATCACCACACACATTTCAGGTAATATGTTTTGATGGATTACAGAGTCCAGAACATATTGTACATAGGCCTCCTCATCTTTAACCGGAATAACAATAGTGTATCGCATTTTAAACTTTTTTTTCACGGTTTAACAATAGCAAACAGGCACATCTTTTTACATATTAATAGTTCATTCTATTACCATTATATATGGAATATTATCCGCATTTTCAATTGGAAAAGTAACAGGTACATTATACAACCTGTACTCAATAATTATATTCATGAAAAGAAAAATAAAAAATTTTAACCCTGACTTTAGTTATGTTTATATAACACAATGTTAATCAGTAGTATAGTCATTACGTACTATATTATATTCTCACACTCACGCCCTTATTACCTCCGCCCTTATCGTAAAAATGAAAATGGCCTATTGCTGTACCTCTTAACAGGAAACTACCCCGAATTTTTCGGAACTCTGAGGCCACACCGGACCACGCTTCGGTTTTATTTTATGTGTTGTTTTATAAATACTTACGAAAACAGTAAACACAGATTAGAGACCGGCTATCCTACATCCTGTCGCCAAAATTGGAAGAGGTATATATCGTGTATGCGCATGTGATTCGTGGAACATATATTTATAAAATTAATACAATACGCAACAGGACATAGTCATATTTACATATACAGCCAAGCTTTTATTAGTAAATTGGTAACGTCTTTTATAGATGTGCAAACAAAATATAACCCTGACACAAAACGGCTTCATTGACCAGACCAGTTTACATATTATTTGACCAAAGGTTTAGTATAATAAATTTCGCAAAATATATTATGCACTCCTAATAATTTTGACAAAGTGAATATTATGCCATGTAAACTAATAATATTTAGCGGATCAGATTTTTCTTATACCACAATGCATTAGTTCATTTTGAACGTAACAGGGCTATACGATGAAAAGTGACAAATTATTTGATTTTACAGGCAGGCATCTTATCTTTAGCCCCAATCTATCAACCAACCCACTACACGATGGCCAGGGAATTTCAAAAGCGTGAGATCTCGCTTGCCGGAATTATTGCCGGCATTTTACTTTTCGCTTTGTTTATTCTTCTTCCGTCAGATCTTCTGCATCTTACTCCCACAGCCCAAAAAGCCATAGCAGTTGGGTTACTCATGATCGTATTGTGGGTAACCGAGGCCATTCCCATACCGGTAACCTCGCTTCTCCCGATAGTACTATTCCCTGTGCTTGGGATTCTGCCCCTAACCGAGGCACTACAGCCTTACGCAAGCCCGGTGATCATGCTCTTTTTCGGCGGTTTTGTAATAGCACTGGCTCTTGAAAAGTACAATCTTCACCGCCGGGTGGCCCTCAACCTCGTCAGTCGTACCGGGACTTCTCCAGCACGGGTAATTGCCGGTTTCATGATCGCCACGGCATTTCTCAGCATGTGGATAAGTAACACTTCAACAGCTGTTATCATGTTCCCCATAGGGATGTCGATCATTGGTATTGTTGAGAAGCAATACGGGTCGGAGAATCCTCTGCTCCACCGCTTTGGTCTGGCATTAATGCTGGGTATTGCTTATGCTGCGAACGTTGGCGGATCGGGAACACTTGTTGGTACACCTTCGAATGCAATACTGGTAGGCTTGTTGCGTCAAATGTACGATATCAGGCTGGATTTTGCCCACTGGCTAATCATTGGCATCCCGCTTATCATCATTATGACTTTTCTGGCGTGGGTAACGCTGACCAGGATATTTTTCAGGTTATCGAGTAAACCCCTTACGGCGGTTGGAGAGTATGTCTTCGACGAGATTCATAAGCTGGGAAAACTCAATAAAAGTGAGAAAAGGGTGATTGTAGTGTTTACCCTTACCGCCTTTTTCTGGATTTTCCGTGCCTACCTCAACAAGCTGGCCGGCACCACGGTGCTAAGTGATTCGCTGATAGCCACCGGTGCAGCCATTCTCATGTTTGTAGTCCCCAACGGCACCAAGAAGGAAGCATTGCTTGGCTGGCCCGATGCCACGAACCTGCCCTGGGGGATCTTATTGCTTTTTGGCGGCGGACTGAGCCTGGCGCACGGACTGGCCACCTCGGGCGTGATCGACATCATCGGGGCGAGTCTTATCCAATTCGGCGATATGTCACCGCTTG
>DASQZK010000064.1:0-4496 GCA_035638735.1 Bacteroidales bacterium | reverse complement strand
AGCGGATCTGCAGGCTTCCGGCGGCCGATGCAGCTCACTGCGTCCCCCTGACCCACGTCACCGATTAAGCTTTTTGCGCAGCATGGTCAGCAGATAAATACCCACCCTTAACGTAATTTTTACGCTAAGTTTGGAATTCATCAAATCATTCTCTAATTTTAGAGGTACATAACCCTGGTCATGCAGGAGCTAAATCCACATATATCAGTCGATTGCGTCATATTCGGATTTGACGGCGAGAAACTCAAAGTTCTTCTTCTCAGACGGCAATACAACCAGTTTAACGGTGGTAATAACCAGGAATATGATTACAAGCTGCCTGGTGACTTCATTACCGATGAAGAAGACCTGGACTCGGCAGCAAGCCGTGTGCTTCATGAGCTTACCGGTCTCAGCGATATCTACCTGCAGCAGTTTTATGTTTTCGGTTCTCCCGCCAGGATCAGTAGCGAACGTGACCTGAACTGGCTTAGGAAAACCACAGGCCTGCCTGTTGAGCGTGTTGTGACTGTGGCTTATTATTCTCTCATCAAGATTGATGAGAGTCGGCGTGAGCCGGCCGAAAAAAACAATGCAGGCTGGTTTGAAATATCTGCCGTGCGGGAACTGGCATTCGACCATACGGATATTTTAAAAAAAGGTCTACATAACCTGCGTACCAAGCTGCAGTATGAGCCTGTTGGCGTTCAACTGCTGCCTGAAAAATTCACCATCCGCCAGCTGCAAAACCTCTATGAAGTTATCCTGGGCCGTGAGCTTGACAACCGTAATTTTCGCAAGAAAGTACTGAAGGCTGATTATCTGGTTGCCCTGGATGAAAAAGAACAGGGCGTGGCCCATAAGCCGGCGCGTTTGTTTCGTTTCGACCGAAAATTGTATGACGACCGGTTTAACCGTTTTGAAGGATTTCAGTTTTGAACCAAAAACACAGATATGTACCTCATTGGATATGACATTGGAAGTTCTTCGGTAAAAGCCAGCATCCTCGATGCCGATACCGGAAGGATGCTTGCGAGTGCTT
Organism: Bacteroidales bacterium; assembly: GCA_035638735.1. GTDB lineage: Bacteria > Bacteroidota > Bacteroidia > Bacteroidales > DASQZK01. Next base: position 3,475 of record DASQZK010000064.1, on the reverse strand, counting down.
TTTACCCTGCGGAAGAAATGCCCATGACGGCCATCAAACCCGGGTGGGCCGAACAACAACCCGACCTGTGGTGGACCAACCTGCAGCTTGCCACGGCTGATGTGCTGAAAAAAGTCGACCGCAAAAAAATCGGTGCTGTGGGTATCTCCTACCAGATGCATGGTCTGGTGATGATCGACAACAAGAAAAAGGTGCTGAGACCCTCCATAATATGGTGCGACAGTCGTGCGGTATCCTTTGGCGACAAGGCCTTCATGGATCTTGGTCCGGAAAAATGTCTTTCACACCTGCTGAATTCACCCGGGAATTTTACGGCTTCGAAACTACGATGGGTGAAAGAGCATGAACCGGCGTTGTTCGATAAAACCTGGAAAATAATGTTGCCGGGCGACTACATTGCCATGCGGCTCACCGGCGAGGTTAACACAACCGTATCAGGATTATCGGAGGGTATTTTCTGGGATTTCAGGAACAGTGAAGTGGCTGATTTTCTATTGGAATACTATGGTTTTGACAGGAGTGTCATTCCCGATATTGTACCCACTTTTTCAATACAGGGGCGGGTTACCGGTGATGCTGCCCGCGAGCTGGGACTGCCTGAAGGTATCCCGGTGTCGTACCGGGCCGGTGATCAGCCCAACAATGCTTTTTCACTGAATGTGCTTGAGCCCGGCGAAATAGCTGCCACCGCCGGTACCTCGGGTGTGGTGTATGGTATCAGTAACGAAGTAAAATACGATCCTTTCAGTCGCGTAAACACCTTTGCGCATGTCAACCACACAGAAGAGGCTAACAGGCTGGGTGTTTTGTTGTGTATCAATGGCACCGGCATCCTCTATTCCTGGCTGAGAAAAAATGCCGGACGCGATATGGATTACAATTCGCTTAACGACCTGGCCGCTGATGTGCCGGCAGGTTCAGAAGGCGTCTGCATCATGCCTTTCGGGAATGGTGCGGAGCGAATGCTTGGTAATGCAGATCCGGGATGCAGCATTCACGGACTCAATTTCAACCTGCACGACCGCTCTCACCTTATGAGAGCCGGCCAGGAAGGCATTGTCTTTGCCTTCCATTATGGTATGGAGATCATGAAAAATACAGGCATCGACCCGTCGGTCATCAGGGCCGGTATGGCTAATATGTTCCTGAGTAAAATCTTCAGGGATACCCTGGCCAGTATTACAGGGGCAACCATCGAACTTTACAATACCGACGGATCACAAGGCGCTGCGCGGGGCGCAGGATTAGGCTCCGGTATCTATGCATCCCCTGCCGAAACCTTCAGGAATCTTGAAAAACGCGAAGTTATCGAACCCGACCTCTCACGCAAAGACACATATCAAGAAGCCTATAACAAATGGCTGGCATATTTTGAATCAATAACCCAAAAATCATAAACACATGGACTTTTTAACAGGTGACAAAGAATTTTTTCCCGGTATAGGGAAGATCGCTTACGAAGGCAATGGATCAGACAATCCGCTGGCTTATAAATACTACAATCCCGACCATGTTCTCGGCAACGGGAAAACCATGAAAGAATTTTTCCGCTTCGCCATGGCCTACTGGCACACCCTCACGGGTACCGGTGGTGATCCTTTCGGTCCGGGCACCCGGGTATTCCCCTGGGACGGGAAAAATGATGCCGTGGGAAGAGCCAGGGACCGCATGGATGCCGCCTTCGAATTCATTACAAAGATGGGCCTCCCTTACTATTGTTTCCACGATTTCGACCTTGTAGACGAGGGCAGCAGCATCAACGAGTCGGAGCAGCGTCTGGGCATCATGGTCGACTATGCCAGGCAGAAACAAAAAGAATCGGGCGTTAAACTGCTCTGGGGAACCGCTAACCTTTTTTCTCATCCCAGGTATATGAACGGAGCAGCTACCAATCCCGATTTCCAGACCATTACCTGGGCGGCCACTCAGGTCAAGAACGCCCTCGATGCCACAATCGCACTGGGTGGCGAAAACTACGTTTTCTGGGGCGGCCGTGAAGGCTACATGTCGCTCCTGAATACCAATACAAAACGCGAAATAGATCACCTTGCACGCTTCCTCCATTTAGCAAAGGATTATGCCCGCCAAAACGGTTTTAAAGGCACCTTTCTCATCGAACCAAAACCGATGGAACCCACCAAGCACCAGTACGACTACGATACAGCAACCGTAATCGGCTTCCTCAGGCATTATGGCCTCGATGGCGATTTCAAACTCAACATAGAGGTTAACCATGCCACTCTGGCCGGTCATACCTTCCAGCACGAACTCCAGGTCGCCGCCGACGCCGGACTCTTCTGCAGCATCGACGCCAACCGTGGCGATTACCAGAACGGCTGGGATACCGACCAGTTCCCTATCAACGTTTATGAACTCGTAGAAGCCATGCTCGTGATCATCGATGCCGGTGGCTTTACAACCGGCGGCATTAATTTCGATGCCAAGCTCAGGCGGAATTCCACCGATGCCGATGATATCTTTATCGCACATATCGCTGGTATGGATGCCTTTGCCCGTGCTTATCTCATAGCAGAAAGAATCCTGGAAAAATCGTCCTACAACAATCTGCGCTTTGAAAGGTATGCTTCTTTTGACTCGGGTGACGGAAAAGCATTCGAAGAAGGCAGACTCAACCTTGAAGATCTCAGGAAGATAGCCATCGCCAAAGGTGAACCAGCCCAGATCAGCGGCAAACAGGAAATGTACGAGGCTTTGATTAACCAGTATATCTGAGAATGGAAATAATTGGGAGGGTCTTTTAGAAATTGAAATACGACGGTTGAATCTTTCAATCGGTAAGTTGAATGAAGGACCATCTGTGAGACCGTGTTTAACCGGGCTTTCTTTTGAGATACCCCGGGACCGAGATAAACGCAAAATACGGTCCACCGGTTTCACCTTAAGGGGTATTTTGTGTTTAGTACACCCTTAAGGTGACCTGCTCATTTATTCAATATTTGAAGAACAAACGATGAATACTAACATCCAGGACAGTCCATTTTGCATCCGTAACTAAAACTATTTACAATGAACTCATCCAAACAAAATTTTGCCCTGATCATCGGACTGACTCTCGTCGCCACTCTTGGCGGTCTGCTTTTCGGCTACGACACGGCAGTCATCAACGGAGCTATCAAAGCCCTCGAAGGTTTTTTCATTGAACCTCTAAGGGCCAGTCCCGACCTGGCCGTGAAAGTCATCATTGAATTCAAGGTAGCTGCCACGATATGTTTTTCCATAGTAGCCGTTCTCGTCAGCAGCTTTTTCTTCAGGCTCTTCGGTTCAGGCAAAGGAACACTCTACAGTCTGCTTCTTTTCGTGATTGTCGGACTGGTGGTCTATTTTAAGTTCCTGGCCCTTCCAAACGAGCTGACGCAAAACATGGCCAACTCCATCAGCGGTTTCACCATTGCAAGTGCACTCCTGGGCTGTATCATCGGCGGATCCATCGGAGGGTATATCAGTCAGACGGTAG
>DASQZK010000063.1:0-8649 GCA_035638735.1 Bacteroidales bacterium | reverse complement strand
AGATCAAGGATATCGTCGATGATCCGGATAAGTGTTTTCCCGTTGATCTCGATACCGTGAAGGTAATCGTTCAGGACCGGTTTGTCGGGCAGCTTCTCCCTGAGTATCTCGGCAAATCCGAGGATAGCGTTCATCGGCGTCCTGATCTCATGACTCATATTTGCAAGGAATTCACTTTTTGCCCGGCTTGACTCTTCGGCTTTTTCTTTGGCAAGCTGAAGGGTCGTTTCCATGGCCTTTCTCTCATCGATAGGAATAAGAAGCTGGAGGAACTCTCCGCTCTGTGTTTCAAGCGGAGTATAGATGAGTTGGTACCAGTTTTTACGTCCCGCGGCATTCATTAATAGTCGTTCTTCCTGTACCTGCGTTCCGGCATTCATATTTGAGGGCAAGGCGATACGACTGTCCTTCCCGTCATCGGGGAAAGCACGGGCGAAGGATCTGCCTTCCATATCTTCACCAAAAATCGATTTCATCACCTTGTTCATCCATTCGATATGCATGTCCCGTGTTATTATCGACAATCCGGCACCAATATTTCCGGTTACCACTTCCAACCGGTCCATCTGTTCTTTAAGTGACTGTTCGGCCAGGCGACGTGTCCTGATCTGACGGTTCAAAAGGGAGAAACTAAGGAACAGAATGATGAAGGCGATCATGTTGCCGGCAACAATATAAATTCTTGAGATACGGATACTTCTTTCGGCACTAATGGTAAGAGATTGAAGCCTGGCGTTTTCAATTTCGATAATCTCACCCGTCAGCACACGTATAAGGTCGAGGCTTCGCCTGGCATATTCATTCATGAACCGATTGATGGAGTCGGTGCTCACGCCGTTCATCTTCATATTAACACTGGTTTCGAGTGCACTGAACTTAGTGTTGATGCCGGATTCGAGTAGCATCGTCCTGGCATATAGAAGGCTGTCGTACTGTACCAGATCTTTCAGATGGCCGAGTTTAAGTCTCACCTGGGCCGGACCATTCCTGAAAGCCACCAGATCACCCGGCTTCCCGGTAAGCAGGAAATCACGTTGAGAAATGATGGCATTCTTCAGTTTTTCCTTTACACCATCGAGAGTGATAATTATGTTATGTGTGAATCTTATCTGTTTGTCCATCTCATTTACCGTGTGGCTGCTCCGGTAATTGATGACGCCTATGGAGATGAAGATCAGCGCTGCCAGTGCAAAACCAAATTTATACAGCCCGTTTCCTGTGATTTTGAACATGGATATGTCGTTTTTTATCAAAGTGCATTACCAACGCCAGTATGTCTAACTATTTGGTTCCCTGCCGGAAAACTGGTAGCCGATGCCGTAAACGGCATGGATGTAATCCTTTCCCCCGGCATTTGCAATTTTTTTTCGCAGGTTTTTGATGTGGTTATACAGGAAATCAAACGAATCGGACTGGTCGATATCATCGCCCCAGATATGTTCTGCTATCACTTCCTTTTTTAATACCCGGTCGCGATTTGTTACAAGGTACAGAAGCAGGTCATATTCTTTGTGTGTGAGTGCTACAGGCTTATCTGCCACGACAACGTCATGCCTGTCGGGGTTAATCACGATCTCACGGAAAACGAGGTCTGGCGATCCGTGGAACGTTTTACGCCTGATAATGGAATTGACCCTGGCCAGCATCTCTTCGAAATGAAACGGTTTGGTCAGATAATCGTCGGCACCTGTATTCAGCCCGTTAACTTTATCTCCCAGATTATCGAGGGCAGAGACGATGAGAATACCGGCATCATTTCGAAGTTTCTTAAGTTCTGACACGATGTTAAGTCCGCTGCCATCGGGTAATTCGATATCCACAAGAATGCAATCATATTCATAGAGGTTAATCTTCTCTTTGGCTTCATCGAAATTAACAGCCCATTCACATAAGAATCCCTTATTCCTCAGGAAGGAAACGATGCTTTTATTGAGTGAGATTTCGTCTTCAATGACCAGGATCTTCATCACGTTGCACTTTTGAGATATTCTCTCTTAGAGGAAAGCCAAAATTAGCACATTTCCGCTTTATTGCCAAGCAAGAAGCGGAGCAAACCATAACGTGATGAGCCATTGCGGAGATCGATTTAGGAATTACGCGTTATTTTTCCGGGCAGTAGCAGCTTCCTGCTGTTTGTTTTTCAGTCCAAGGGCAGGCACCAATAGCAAAGCCGACACGAAGGCGAGCACCAGGAAAGCGAAGTCGAAGCCCGGTATTCCTCCGCCCTTGCTGGCCACCAGTGCTCCCATCAGGGCAGCGCTGAACAATTGGCCGGTACTTGTGAAAATAGTCAGAAGGCTTTGTCCTGCTGCACGTTCACCCTGGCCTGTTTCATTATTCATAATATACCTGAGTGGTGCCCCCAGGAGAAAAGCCAAACCAACACCAATCAACACACCTGCACCATAAAAAACAACATGATTGACCTTCAGCAGCGCCAGGACAAACAGCCCGGTAATAAGCAGTACAATACCAATAAGTATGACGAGCTTCGATCCGGCCTTATCGATGATCCTTCCGGCAACCGGAGCAGCGATGAACAGGGCAAAAACGAGGGGTATCATCATGAAGCTCGCTGTCGATTCTGTCACGCCAAAAGCCGCTTTGGCCAGCGAAGGAAAATAGATGGTTGCCAACTCACCCAGTCCCGCACCGAAAGCAATAAAATAGGTAAAAAGCAATTGACGCGATCTCAACAGGTTCAGATGAATTGCAGGGTTTGGGGATTTTTTTTGAACGCGGTAGAATACCGGGATGATAAGTAAGGACAGAAAAATGAACGGCCATACGTTTAAAGAGGTTATGCTCTGTAAAAAGGACGACGCATCAATACGGTTGATACCATAAGAAAACGAAGCCAGCAGGATGATCAGCAGGATCATCCCAGGCCAGTCGAACTTTACTTTTCCTGCCTGTTTATCTGAAGGAAGGATTCTCAGTGCAAAATAGACAAGCACAGCTGCGAAAGGCAGGTTAACGGCAAAAATCCACCTCCAACCCAGCAAAAGGAGAGCGCCACCCACCGCCGGGCCGATAATAAAAGCCAGCCCGAAAACCGCTCCAATAAGTCCCAGTGCCGATCCCTGCTTTTGACGGGGAATCGTATCCCCTATCACAGCTGCTGCCACCGGGAAAATACCGCCTGCACCAAATCCCTGTATGGCCCTTCCTGCCAATATCGTTGCGAAATCAGGCGACGCCATGACAACAACCGACCCAATGGCAAAAATCAAAAGGTCCATCGTGTATATCAACCGTCGTCCGTAAATATCTGAAAGTTTCCCCATCAAAGGAGCCGATATCAGGCTGAACAAAACGTAAATATCGAAAATCCAGGGGATATTGCGATCTGAAATGCTCAGTCCGTCCTGGATAGAAGGGATGGCCGGTCCTATCACCGCAATGTCGAGTGCTCCCATCAGAACACCTGCAAACAACACTATTAAAACCTTTGTCGATGATTTGACCATAATACCAGCCTTACTGCTCGTAGTAAATACCTTCTGTTTTAAAACTTTCGGTGATAATACCAATATGACGGTTAGATATTACAAGTACGGGTATTGTTGACTTGTTTATCATTTGATGAGCATAGTTACCAAGCAACAGGTTGCTAATACTTTTCTCCTGTTCCGACATGATGGATATCAGATCGGCACCGACAGACCTGGCATAATCGATAGTGATATCAGTGAGATTGTCACCATACAGCGAGTCCTTCACACACTTAACCTTCATGTTCTTCAGGTAATTCTGAACCTGGTTGGCATACAGGTCAAGCTTTTTGACAATATCTTCAACCTGGGCCGACGTAACCGTTACCAGATGTACTTCTGCTCCGAACCTGGAAGCCAGCTGGGCCGTAAAGGGAACTTTTTCGCGTGTTTCCGACGTAGAATCGATAGGCAGGACAATCTTCTTCAAACGATGAGGAACCATGTCGCCACGAAGGGTAAATACCGGGCGTGAGGTAGAAGAGACAATTTTGTAAGCATTGCTGCCTATGAACAATTCTTCGAAACCCGACCCGCCATGGGTAGAGGTAACAATAACGGCATCATCAAATGATTCTGCCTGTTCAACAACTTCATTTTGGACTTTCCCCTGCTTAACAATATGAGAAATTTCAATACCCTCTGCCCTGCCGGCATACTGGTTGAGAACTTCCTCAAATTTTTCACCGGCTTTGCGCTTTTCCTTTTCGGTATCACTTTTATACTCTATGCGGGTTTCCTCCAAGACATTTACAAGCTGGATACTGGCATCATGTTTTTTCGCCAGGATAATGGCAAAATCCAGACCTCTAAGAGACAAATCAGAAAAATCGACGGGTACAATAATAGTTTTCATATTTATTTATTTTTTTTGACAAGGTATCTCAATGTGATGCACATTCAGTTTAGGTAGATTTAACCATTAAGCATATCGTTCCTCTACCGTTGCTGACATATTGAACGAACTGTAAAACACTGAATTTTTGATAACATCATTCAGCCCGGGTTTGTTTGAGCCGGAGAATGAGACACAAAAGATAAGAAAAAATCCTGAAAGTTGCCCCGGCCGTCACGGTGACATTTTTAGATTCATTACCCGTCAGACTTATTATCGTCTTCATTTTCATTATGATCCTGCATATTTATGATATTATCGAGGTCTTCAAGTATTCTGGAGGCTTCTATCTGGACCACATCGCCAAGTTCCCCATAATTCTGCAGGGCATGTAAAAGAGGGGCGAGCCGTTCTCTTTCCCGGTCATGGCTCAGTGATTTCAACACATGATGTGCCCCAACCTTTAAAAAAAACGAATCTCCGTTGCTGATCAGCTTCTCAAGCACGGGCCTGATGGATCGTTTCCCAACCCTGATAAGTCCTTCCGAAGCGATCCAACGGATATCGTCATCGTAATCTTCGAGAAGCATAATAAACAAGGGTATTGAAGCCACGTCGGCAATTTCCTCGATTACTTTGGCTGTTTCCCACCGCAGTAATCTGTTTTCAGATCTGAGAAGTTTCTCCATGAAAGGCAGGCATACAGGTCCTGTATTCACTAGTTTTGCCCTGGCTTTCATTCTGGTCATTCCTTCATCCGAAACCAGTTTTTCGACCAGTTCCCGGATATCATCCGGGAAGGTTTGGATTTCCACATCTAATTCAAATTGATTATCTTTCATAATTCACTATTATTTACGTCTGATTGTATACTTTCCTGCTCTTACGTTTACTGAACAACAGGAATTTTCCTTCTTCCACTACCCGGTATACAGCCAGTTTGGCTGTATCTTCAATCAGGAACCAGGCGAGGCAATATCCCCATACGATGCCGGCCCATTTCCATCCAAGGGGATGCATAAACACGCCGTAAACCGAAATAAGGGTAGCAATGAGCTGGGTTATAATAACCGCCAGCAACAATGCTTTTGAGGGCCTGGTGGTCCAAAAGTTCCTCCGGGTGCGGGTAACAAATATCGTCAGGTGGCCGGCAACAGATAGTTTGAGGTAGATAAGGGTTTGAAGCAGTTCATGTGACAGGTGGAAGTATTGTTCGCCCAGGTAGAGCAAGCCGAAGGATTCGATTACACCTATAGTTCCAAGAACCGTTGAAAGAGTAAACACCACCGGCATGTTCCAGGCTTCGGGATGCAATGCGCCTTTCACCCGGTCATAGGCAATGGAGATAATGGCTCCGTCGTTGAGCAGGGCGAGTAATACGATCATCAGGGCGGTTACCGGGTAAAATCTGAACACCAGAATAGAGAGCGTCATAAACAGCAACAGGCGGATAGTCTCGGTAATACGGTAAATGGTATAGCTGTTCATTCTCTGGAAAATGCGGCGTGCTTCTTTAATAGCATCGATAATAACTGAAAGCCCGGGCGTCATCAGTACAATGGCAGAGGCTGCACGTGCGGCGCTGGTGGCTCCGGATACAGCGATGCCGGCATCGGCTTTTTTCAGTGCCGGAGCATCGTTTACCCCGTCGCCTGTCATGCCTACGATATGCCCATGTTGCTGGAGCACGTTTACAATTTGATACTTATGCTCGGGGAAGACCTCGGAAAAGATACTGCTTTCCTCAATCTTGTCTCCTATCTGGCCCTGTGAAAGATGCCCGGCATCGGACAATAAGCCTGCGTTCATGATATTGGCTTTCATGCCAAGCTGCGAAGCTGTCTCCCTGGCAATCGCTTCCTGGTCGCCCGTAACCATTTTGATAGCTACGCCCATGCTTTCGGCCTGTTTGATGGTTTCGGCCGAATCTTCCCTCGGTGGATCAGAGAGCGGCAGCAAACCCATGAAGTCCCACTCACCGTCTTTCGTTTTCCGCGCTACTCCCAGGGTCCTGAAACCCTTCCCGGCGAATTCATTTATCTTTTCAATGACTTTCTGTTTTTCTTTTTCCGGCATAGCCGACATCCCAAGAATGATCTGAGGAGCACCCTTACTAACGATAAGTGTTTTTCCGTCGCTGTATGTAATCCCTGCTTCAGTGCGTTTTTTCACCGGATCAAATGGAACGAAATTTTTAACCGAATACCTTTCCTTGTCGAGCAAGGCCTGTCCCCGGGAAAGGATCGCCTGATCAATAGGGTCTTCATTCTCCTTTCGTGATGCCAGTGAAGCTGTCAGAATGAGGGCATCGGCAGTAAAATGACCGGCCGGGTACGGCTCGCCAAGACTAAGCTGGTTTAAGGTAAGCGTTCCCGTTTTATCTGAACAAAGAACATCGATCCCTGCCATTTCTTCGATGGCTGATAATTTCCTTACTACAGCCTGTTTCTTCGACAATAGTCGGGACCCCACTGCCATCGTAATTGACAAAACCGTTGGCATTGCCACCGGGATGGCTGCAATGGTTAACACCAGTGAGAAACGTAATAAAGTCAGGACATGTTCCCCGCGGTATATGCCCACAACAAGGATAAGGGCAACCAGGGCCAGCGCAATAAATATCAGGTAATTCCCAATCTTCAGTACAGCTCGCTGGAAATGACTAACAGTGTGGGCATTCTCTACAAGTGATGTTGTCTTTCCAAAATATGTCTTCGCCCCGGTAGCTGTAACTATCGCATTCGATTCACCCTGCCGTATTATTGCTCCCGAGAAAACTTTTGAATTCTGCCCGGCTTTTACCGGGAGTGACTCCCCGGTAAGGGCCGACTGGTCAACCTGGAGAATTGCATCATCGGTAAGAACAGCATCGGCCGGGACAATGTCTCCCAATCGCACCCGTATGATATCACCCGGCATGACTTCCTTTGAAGGCAGGGTTCTCCATTCACCGTCACGTAAAACACGAGCATTGAGAGCCAGTTTCTTTTTCAGTGCTTCTACAGCATTATCAGCCTGGTGTTCTTCAATAAATCCTACTACCGCATTGGTAAATAACAAGACCAAAATGATCCAGAAATCCGTCCAGTCTTTCACCAGGGCAGACAGGATCACTGCCGCTTCAATCATCCAGGGAATAGGACCCCAAAAGTATTCAAGAAACTTACGTACAGGACTTATGCTTTTTTCTTCAATTTCATTATAACCGAAGGTCCCGGCTCTTTTTTCCGCCTCATCCTGTGTAAGACCCTTCGCCGAGGAACCTACCTTCGAATACATATCATCGAGTGATACCTCCTTATTTTCGGACCCCGGACCTGCTGCCGGACGCCTTCCACTGTCGACCTGCCTTTTCATGGTTATGCATGATTAGTTTCATCTGTTTCGTCTTACAGATCAAAATTATGGCAGAAATTCTGTAGAAATTCTGTATATCGTAGTGGGAAATGACTAAGAGGGTTGTAAGACAGGGCCGTCAGGACCAGGACAAGTATGATGCAGGAAACTGAATTGGAAATCCGCTTATCGAGGACATTTCTAATACCCTGCAACAGGATCTGAATTACGATGAATCGATATGTTTATTCCGAATATTTTGGTACTTTTACCCTGATCATAACCAACTAATGCACGTTTATTTTAATGAGATCTTTACGCAAAGTGCTGATAATAATTATCAGCCTTCAGGCATGTATTGAACCTTTTAATCCCGATATCAGCAAGTACGATGATGTGCTCGTGGTTGATGCGACCCTGACGAATGAATCACCTGCTGCCGTAGTTAAACTGACGAGGAGTTTTCCTTACAATTCCAATATCAGCAAAGCCGAAACAGGAGCGATGGTTATCATCTCGGATGAAAACGGAACGACCTACACACTTCAAGAGGTATCCGACGGGCTTTACCAGTCTGATGAAAGTCTAAAACCAGTAACAGGCAGAAATTATAATGTCCACATCGTAACCAGCGATGGTTCCGAATTTGAGTCTGACTATGAAACGATGCTGCAGGCCGCGCCCATTGACAGTCTTTACTACAACATATTAATTAATAATCCACGCCAACAGGGCTCAGGCCAGAATGGAGTTGAGATTTCTGTAGACAGCAATAATCCGGATGATACGTTTTCCCGCTATTACAAATGGACATGGAAGGAAACCTGGGAAATCAGACCGCCATACCCCTACCCCGCGGAACAAAAAAGCTGCTGGCAAAGTCAGTCATCGGCCGGCATTCATATTGAAACCACTGAGAACCTGGTTAGTAACGATATTAACCATAAAAACCTTTTCTTCATTTCCACTAATCAGAACAAATTG
>DASQZK010000062.1:0-6547 GCA_035638735.1 Bacteroidales bacterium | reverse complement strand
ATGTTGAAAGCGATGAGTTTTTGATATACCCCATCGACCTGTCCGGCAGAAAAGAAATAACGGAAGGCCGTAATGTACGAGAGTATGGCCACCACCGATATGGCCGTAGTGCCAAGCATGCCTGAAAGCCTGGCTTTTAGTTTCGATCCGCCAAGCCCGATGATCAGAAACATCAGCATGGGAATCAGCGGAATCCAGATGGTATACAGAAAATTTGTCATGGTTAAACGTGCCTGAATGTTAATATCAGAATTTCATCTTGTCAACGTCTTCCACGTTAACAGTGGTAAAACGACGGTAAATATTAATAATGATCGCGATAGCCACCGCAGCCTCCGAAGCGGCAATGGCAATGACAAACAAACTGAAAAAATGCCCCTCGAGTTCGCCGGGGAATAAATAACGGTTGAATGCCAGGAAATTGATGTTCACCGAGTTCAGAATGAGCTCTACCGACATCAGGATGGTGATCAGGTTCCTGCGTGTCAGGAAACCGTATATCCCGATGAAAAACATCAGTGTGGCCAGCACGATAAAAAATTGTAATGGAATGCCGGAGTTCATGGTTATAATGGTTTACTGATTTGTTTCTTTAATTTTCACTTCTGCCGGTCCACCTTTCTTAGCTATAACAATAGCAGCGACCATGGCGGCAAGCAGCAGTACCGAGATGACTTCAAAGGGAAGGACGTAACCGTTGTGGCCGTAAGAGAGCAACTTGCTTCCAATAACGTTCATGTCGACTTCCTGTGCCACCTGAGCATTAGCCGCAAACGTATAATTCAGGATGGTGACGATAGTGAGTATCGCACCTGCCGACACAGCCAGTGCTGTGAAAACCGACTTCTTCCACCCTACCGGCTCAAACTTATGGGCAATGTGGCTGGTCAATAATACCGAGAAGATGATAAGAACGACAATACCCCCGGCATATAACGCCAGCTGCACGGCAGCAAGAAACTGGTAATTCAACATGAAATACAGCCCGCCGGTGGCTACAAGAACAAACAGCAGAAAGACCGCTGCCCTTAAAATACGCCGGCTTGTCACCGTTAATACGGAAAAGATGACTATGACTGCCGCGAGTATAGCGAACATAATCTGATGTCCTGTCATTTTTTATCTCCTTTCATGAGTTTTGATCCTGGCTGGTTAAGAACTTTTACGAGTTTTGACCGGTCAAAGACGGCATGCTCAAACTCCTGTGAGAAATCCAGGGCGTTTGAAGGACAGGTCTTGACACATAAGCCGCAGAAAGTACACATGCTCAGCCGGTAAATATGCTTGTCAATGATTTTTTTCTTCTTGCCTTCTTCGGTCTCAATGGTATCGGTAATGATCTCGATGGAACCATTCGGACAGTTGATCTCACATATCCCGCACCCGGTGCACTTATGCTCATTATTTTCATTATGAGGCATTACCACTTCGCCCTTGAACCGTTCGGTCATTTTCAGCGTGTCCCTGTTTTCAGGATACTGCTCCGTTACGATGGTTTTAGGCCGGATAAAATAGGACCCGGTAACGCTCATCCCCGTGAGCAGGGAACGTACGCCATCGTAAATCCCTTTGAAATATTTAAAAACACTTTCCATGTAGCCAATTTTAAATCAATGTTTAGAAATGCCATCCCATCAGCACTATCAGCGCCATCAACACCACGTTGATCAGGTTCAGCGGCAACAGGTACTTCCATTCCAGTGTCAGAAGCTGATCGATACGCAGGCGTGGAAATGTCCACTTGAACCACATCATGATGAAAATGATCACGCCTGTTTTCCCCAGGTACCAGATGAAAGGCGGGATAAAATCCATAATATGGTTAAACCCGGCCAGGTTCCCGATATGGAAAGGCATCCAGCCTCCAAGGAACAAGGTGGCGCCTATCGATGCCACGATAAACATGTTGATATATTCTGCCAGGAAGAAAAATGCGAACTTAATACCGGAATACTCGGTATGAAAACCGGCGGTAAGCTCCGATTCGGCTTCAGCCAGATCGAAAGGTCCGCGGTTTGTCTCTGCTGTACTGGCAATGATGTATAACACGAAAGCAATGATAGCGGGAATATGCCCCTTAAAAATAAACCATCCGTCGCTCTGGGCTTCAACGATCTGTGAAAGTTGCATTGAGCCGGCCAGGACAACGATGGTGATAAGCGAAAGCGCCACCGAAAGTTCGTAGCTGACGACCTGTGCGCCACTCCTCATGGCCCCTATGAGCGAATATTTATTGTTACTCGACCATCCGGCGATAAGGATACCTACAACTCCAAGGGATGAAACGGCCATCACGTAAAACACCCCGATATTCAGATCAATGGCCTGAAGCCCCCTCGCGAAGGGTATGGCGGCAATAGCCATAAACGAGGCTATGATGACAATGAACGGTGCTACGTTAAACAAAAGACGGTCAGCCTTTTTGATAGATACAAGCTCCACAAAAAGCAGCTTTATCAGGTCGGCAATGGTTTGGAATACCCCGAAAGGACCTACCCGGTTGGGGCCGACACGGTTCTGCATGAAGGCACAGACTTTCCTCTCGGCATATACCAGGAACAGCCCTACGATCGCGTAAAATGTCAAAACGACAACACCTGCGATTACCATCTCGGTAAACACAGTCCAGAACGGAGTCATACTCTGACTGAGAGAATCATGAATCCAGGAGGTTAACGTGGCAAAATTATAAATGTTAAAAGCCATTGTTTAATAATTATAGCTGTTGATTATCGGTCAATATCAGGAATAACTAAATCGAGAGAACCACCGATGGCAATAAGATCGGCGATTTTCATGCCCTGCGATATCTTATCGAGTATCCAGAGGTTCGAAAAATTGGGAGAGCGCCACTTGATACGGTAAGGTGTTTTGCCACCATCGCTGATGATGTATACACCGAGTTCGCCACGGGCTGTCTCCACTTTCTGGTAATATTCACCTTCGGGGAGCCTGATAACCGGTTTCATCTTCGTGAAATGGCTTCCTTCGGGGATGTTGTCAATAAGTTGTTCAATGATATTCATCGATTCGCGCATCTCGTCCATGCGGGCCAGGTAGCGGTCGAGGGTATCACCGTTGTGATAGATGATCTCGTTAAACTCCACCTTATCGTAGGCACTGTAAGGCTGGTGTTTGCGAACATCGCACGATAAGCCGGAAGCACGCGCCGAAGGGCCTGTGATGCCATAGGATATGGCATCTTCCCCCGACATCACACCAACTTGCTTGCTTCGTGCACGGAAAATGACGTTTCCGGTAAGCAGGCGGTCATATTCGGGAAGTGTCTTGCGGAAATACGTGATGAACGCCTTCACCTTTTTTTGGAAATCCGGGTGGATGTCGTACATCAGACCCCCGGGGGTATTATAGCTCACGATCATCCTGCCGCCACAGGTCTCCTCGAAAATATCGAGAATCTTCTCACGGTCGCGCATGCCGTAAAAAAAGCAGGTGAGACCGCCAAGGTCCATCCCGAAAGTGGCCCACCATAACTGGTGCGACTGGATACGGGTAAGCTCGGCAAGGATAGTACGTATATATTTCACGCGTTCGGGAACCTCTACATCGAGGGCATTCTCAACAGCAAGACAGACAGCCTCATTGTTGATATGAGCCGAAAGGTAATCCATCCGGTCGGTAAGATGAATGATCTGGGGATAGGCCAGGCTTTCGCTCATCTTTTCAATGCCCCGGTGAACGTAACCGATATGCGGCTCCACTTTCTGTATGGTCTCTCCCTTAAGGGTGACCAGCAAACGCAGAACACCGTGCGTCGAAGGATGCTGGGGCCCCATGTTCAAAACAAATTCCTGGTCCTCAAGGGATGTATTTACAACTTTCTCTTCCATGGGATTATTTCGTAACAATGTTTACTTCATCAACATAATCTTTACGCAACGGGAAGCCGGCATCATCTTCCAGGAAAAGCCGCCGTAAACCGGGATGACCGCTGAAACGGATACCCAGTAAATCGAAGATCTCATCTTCATGGTAAAGGGCTGTTTTCCAGATATCCCCAACGGTATCAATCACCGGATTGTCCCTGTTGGCCGTCCTGGTCTTTAAAACCAGTTCGTGTTGATAACTGGTGGAACGCAGATGATATACCACGCCAAGTTCCTCACCGTAGTCAACACCTGTCATGCAAAAGAGGAAATCCAGACTGCTCTCACCGTTCTCTTTCAGAGCCAGGGCCAACGTTTTCAAGGCGCCGGGCTTTACCGTAACCTCGAGAAATTGTTTACCTTCAGCAACTTCAGCTTCAGGGGAAAGACGCTTAACCAGATTTTCCAATTGTTGATTGTTCATATAAATCGATTATTCTGAAATTGACATTTCCTGTTTACTTGCTGTTGTGACTGTCGGTGCGCTTTTTCCTCGACTTGATATTCTCTGTCTCAATCTTACGCTGTAACTGCATCACTCCATAGAGAAGCGCTTCGGGTCGTGGCGGACAACCGGGCACGTATACATCAACAGGTATCACATGCTCAACACCTTTTACAACCGAATAGGAATTAAGGTAAAACGGACCACCGGAAATGGCACATGCGCCCATGGCTATTACGTACTTGGGCTCCGACATCTGGTCGTAAAGCCGCTTGAGAACAGGCGCCATCTTGTTGACAATGGTTCCGGCTACTACAATAACATCGGCCTGGCGGGGACTGGCACGGTAGACTTCCATGCCGAACCTGGCAAAGTCGTGTCGCGGCGCCCCGGCAGCCATCATCTCTATACCACAACAGCTGGTAGCAAACGTAAGCGGCCACAGGGAATTCTTCCTCCCCCAGTTGATCACATCATCTATTTTGGTTAACATCACATCAGTTCCCGACTGCTTCAGAAGCTCAAGACTTTCATTGTCGTTGAAGTCCTCCTTTTTCATTCCTTTTATTCCCATATCAGTGCATGTTTTTTCCAGGCATACAGTAATCCAAGGCCCAGAATAAGAAAGAATATGATTATTTCAATAAAGGCAACCATCCCGATCGATTTCATCGCTACGGCCCAGGGAAAAATAAAGACCGTCTCAACATCAAAAATGATGAACAGGATAGCAAACAAATAATACCCGACATTGAACTGAAGCCAGGTGGGACCGATGGTCGGAATACCACTCTCATAAGGCTCTGATTTCGCGGGATTATCGGATGTGGGCGCAATGAACCGGGCGAGTATAAGTACACCCCCGACAAAAATGAAGCCCACGAGAAAAAACAGAATTAACCATTCTTGATTCATTATCTTCAGTGCTTAATTGTTAACGTTTTTATTTCTTCTATGTAATAAGACTGCCAGCAGTTTGCCCTGCCCGCCGCCATCGTTCAATTCTTCAACCTATTCTATCGGAATACTAGCATTTATGATTCTAACATTCTCCAGGTCCATTTATTGCCAATGTTCCGATGTCATTTTTCCAGGGCGCAAAATTGTGGATATTCATATACATATTTCCACAATGAACAACGTTTTTATTATTATTTGTAGTTGTTCTAAATAAGCAACTTATAAAAACCGAAAAACCAGAAAAAGGGTCTCTTTTCCTGGTTTATTTCCGTTAAGCCTCCATCGTGACTTAAGTATACTTTATTTCGTTGCACCTTTTATTAGTATTAAAGATTCAGAAAATGGCCTGTACATCATTATTGAACCGTTACCCTTCCTGAAAAAATTCGCGTGAAATTAATCATTATCTACCTGACTGAAACACAAAAAATCTATTTTTTTAGAAATATGTAAATAATTACATAGTGAAAAGTGAATATACCGGCTTTTACTACAGTATCAATCCATTTTACACTCTTATTTTTCAATGGTTTAACCTGTAACACGACGGGCCGCGACTTCATAACATATTATAAAACAGGTCGTGCTGTCTACCAGAATAATTCTGTGATTCCCCTGTACGCCTCTCGTTGCTGTTGCCTAATAGTCATTACGCAGACGTAAGCACCTCCTGGAGAACATCTCCCGTTTTCAGGTTCTTTAAAGGCAGGCTTTACGACGGCCGCGGGTCATAACAAGGCTATATCAATCCGGCCATTTGTGTAATATATACACAGATATGAGTAATAATTATACACTTTTATCTTCTTTACGAGAAGTGCTGGTACGATTCCGGTACTAAACAGATGTAAAAAGGCTGTCTTGAAGGTTTACCTTAGTGACTAATAACCAAGAAATTTCAAGACAGCCTCCCGGGAATGTTACAATTCTTTCAATCTGCGATTTGGCAAATCAGATCAATCAGACTTTTGGAAACTTATAACCGTTCTCATAAGGTCTGAACATGTATTGCGAAGCTTCAGGATCATCAATGAAACTTTGGGTATCGGGGTTCCAACGGATGGTCCTGCCTACCCAGAAGGCAATGTTACCGAGGTCACAGGCTGTGGCACTCCTGTGTCCAATCTCGACAGGCACCACCGGGTCGCGGCGTGACAGTACCGAATCGATGAAATTCTGATGATGGGCAGATTTAGCTTCATAAGCCACTTCATCTTCCTTCACTTCCGGTTTCAATGATTCATCGGAAGCATTG
>DASQZK010000061.1:0-4161 GCA_035638735.1 Bacteroidales bacterium | reverse complement strand
GATCAAGTGCTCCTCTTTCAGTAAGAACTGGAATATCATTCTTGACAGTATCCAGCTGAGCAGGAAGTGTAGAATCAATGTTCCAAACACGACAGCCTTCATTGTTAAAACCAATCAGGCTTAAATCGGGCCAGTCGGACGAGTGTTGCTTCCATCGATGCTCTGAAGTTTCAGAACTGTAACAGAGATCAGAATAGTATGCGCCCCATGAAAATCTAAGATGCGGATCCAAATTCAAAACGGACTGTTTGACAATTCCCTGAATGATTGGTTGTACATTTTTTATATCACGTTGGCTGACTGCAATGATAAGCTCCGGGAGATATTTTACAGATCCGCCAGATGCAAGAACATCGTAAACAAGTGTAACAAAATCCTGTGCATTCATTATATATTGGTTGACCCCGGCTAAAGTTGAATCGATCGGGACGTGAAGAGGGTGCTGTTTTAACTGAGTAACGGTCTGATGAAGGTTCTTCTTGAGGCTTGGATATGAGGCCGCGCAAGCTGAATCTTTTTTGCATAAAGTGAAGAAACGATGCAAAGCACCGGCAAATGCAGGCACGGTGTTTTCAGTTATCCCCGAAAAGTTGACCGGCTCGGGCGGGAGCATTACGACTGAGCGAATCTTATTTGGATACTTTCGCATCACAATCTGTGCGACACGGGAGCCATAGCCAGTTCCCAAAATATTCCATTGTTTGTATCCCAGCGCCTGACGAAGGTCTTCGACATCGGAGGCCGATTCAACAAGATTATAGGCAGACAGGTCAATATTATTACTCTTCAAAGCATCCCGGCATGCACGCAACGCTCCATTCTTCATTAAATCAGCTTCTTCCGGCGATAGATCAAGCGCCTCAATGTAGCCACCGGGCAATCCTGATTCCCCGCCGTATGTGCTATTAAGCCATGGACATAAGACCGGTTTTGAGAATCCGGTGCCGCGCATGTCAAGGACAACCAGATCACGGCCTGGCAGAAATTTATGAGTTCCGACCATGGCTCCCAATGGAGCAGAAACACCCGGGCCATCTTCCAGGAGGAGTACCGGTGAAGCCTGCTTTCCTTTTTTCCCGGCCCTAAATATCGTTACAGCTAACTGTATCTTACGATCGTTCTTATTCCTGTTCTCCGGTACTATGAGGTAGCCAAACTCCATACCCTTAATCCCAAGTCCGCTGGTATCAAAAGGGCAGGCTGCATTCACATAATGGAAATCGGGCGATACAGTTGTATCCCGCCTGGTGACAACGACTCGGACTACTTTGGCACGGGTCGCAGAAACCGATATTATGAATAATATCAATAATAAGGCACCGGTTAAGATAAATTGAAAGAGCAATTTATCTTTCAATGCTTGTACCGGCGAGATCGTACTAAAGTAATATTTCACAGTTGCTATCCATGTTATTATGCCCATTAATCTCTACCAGGGTTCGTAACCCTGATAGAGAAGTTGATTTACTTTATTTTGCTTCTGCAGTTGACTTTGCCTCTTTCACACGCTTAAAGTGCAGCGGCCATTTTGCAAAAGAGAGTTTAACCGGTTTGCCGTAGGCATCAAGATCGAAAGTGACGTATGCGACCCCGGCATTAAGAACATCACTGTCATAGAAACGATCCCGCCACGTCACACGGAATGTATTGTCGTGCCAATGCCTCAAGTCGCCGGTAAAATCCGGGTTACCAAGACGCAAAACCAGATGATTCTTCTCAATGCTCACATCCGCTTTTCCGTTAAAGTTATCCTTATAATTGCCTGCATAAACAGTCAATGGATGTGGTAACTTTGAGTCTGGTTGACGCGTATCCGCGAGTTTTTTCGCTTCGGCCCGAGCATGCTGTATTATCTTATGCATTCCAGCATAAACGATTTTATCCAAATCACGTGGCGGCAGACCAAGATAGGACTGCAACACGTGGAACAAGACACCAAACGGATCATTACCATTCAGGTTGGTGAGTACAACCACTCCAAGGTGCTCATCCGGCACCAGGGCCAGCGCCGATATCATACCTGCTACATCCCCCGTATGCCACACTAACTTATGTCCGCCATAGTCTTCAATGAAGAATCCCATTCCATAGGCATAAAAATGGCTGTCCGGACTTACAAAACGTACACCACTGGCTCCTGAATGAATCAGGACTTGTGGCGTCTCCATATCCCGGACTACCGAAGGGGCAAGGACGGTCTTACCACCATAGCGGCCATTATTTAGTAACATGAGAAGCCAGTGACTCATATCTCTGGCACTCGAGTTAATATAACCCGCCGGTGCTTCAATGTCCGCATTATGTGACCAGATCTCGTGAATAACCTGAAGCTTTCCATCCACCATACCGTGAGGTTTTGCAACATTACCAGTCGCGGCAAGCCCGGCTTGTGTGGTAACCGTGCGGGTCATATTTAATGGCTTGAACAGATGTTCCTCAGTATAATTATTCCATGATTCCCCTGTGACAGAGGGAATAAACCTTGAAGCGACCCAATACATGCTGTTGTTGTAAGAAAACCTGGTACGAAAATCGTAATCCGGTTTCTGATAGCGCAGCCGCTTTATCGCATCCTTAACATCGGAAGTATACTTCATAAACGGATCGCTATAACCGCTGCGGTGGGTCAGCAAGTCCCGAAGGGTGATATGTTGTGTTACATAGGGATTGCTTAGCTTGAAATCTTTCACGTAATTGGTTACTGGCGCATCCCATGTAAGCTTACCAGCTGAAACTAGTGTGCCAAGCGCCGCGGCCGTAAACGCTTTGCTATTCGAACCAATAGTAAACAATGTATTGGCATCTACTTTCCCCGGTTTACCCAGTTCTCGCACACCATATCCTTTTGACAGCACCACCTTGCCGTCTTTCACCACGGCAATCGCGAGCCCCGGCACCTGCCATCGCTTCATAACCTTGTGAATGTAAGTATCGAGATCTTTTAGGGGTGCCGCCTGGTTTGTGGAATCGGAAGTCTGATCTTCCGATGATTGTGCACCAGCCGGTTGCAGGGATAATCCCCAAAATAACATCAGGGACATTATAGTAACTGGCAAAAACGACCTTTTGTTTTTCCTCATTGGTTAAAACCTCCTGTTTCAGTATGTTTGAATGGATGATGGACTTGTTGATTCTTCGTTGTTAAACTTTCTCAATTTGGCTACCACGAAGGTTATCTTTACTCAATAAATGCCCCGGAACGCTCATTTTGGGTTATAGGGCCTTCACGCCTGAATTGCACACCCATAGCCCGATGCGCACTTAGGCTGAACCCTTTGATTTTTCCTTTCCTGTCTTGTTCAAAGTGGAAAATTTCGTGACCCCACCAATGTCGGAACCGGAATGTTTTCCCGTTTACTGGGGTGAGTTTTTCAGGCTTGAATTTTTTTCGGTGTAGTACAAGCGTGTCCTTTTTAACGGTGAATGCATAGGTCGTTCCCAGCTCATCACTGTAGTATCGTCCGGCGAGTTTAGCAAGATCATCCGATGTAGGTTTATTGAACGGTATGCGACTCCACACTTCTTCACGTCCCGACCCATTAAAATACACTTTGAAGCCAGACGCTTTCTTTCCAGACTTTGCGGTAAATTTCAATCTTGCGTCAAGTGTTTGAAAACGCAGATCGCCATCCGGAGAGAGCGGAACCGTTTGGTTATTAACTTTTACCACAAGAC
This sequence comes from Bacteroidales bacterium, assembly GCA_035638735.1. Lineage (GTDB taxonomy): Bacteria > Bacteroidota > Bacteroidia > Bacteroidales > DASQZK01. The sequence goes on along the minus strand of DASQZK010000061.1, from coordinate 486 downwards.
TATCCTTTTTTTTCGCGACAATGGCGATACCATTTTTTAAGGAAGCTTGATAAGCCCCGGTTACTCTTGACACTTCATTTTCAGATAATGTGTGAGAAGAGACTTCTGGCTTTCGTGAATTAACTGGTTTCTTAAAATCGTCCTTCAGATATAGATCAGCGACTTTGAATGCCAAATCACCCGGATGGCTCGAGCCATTGTTGGACAACACAATGACCGAAAAGTGTTGATTCGGGAAACGGGTCAGGTCCGCATGATAACCGGCAATATCGCCATTATGACCAATCGTAGCCAACCCGCGATAATGACCATGCACGAGTCCGAGTGCATATGGAATGGTGTCGCCGTTAGTTAAGACAAATCGCTGTCGCATCATAGCCCATCCATCGTCGCCACCCACCTTGTGCGTGTAGGAATCCTCATCCCACCGCGCCAGGTCTTCAACGGTGGTAAAAAGACCCCCGGGTCCTGAATTGTCTTGGTTCG
>DASQZK010000060.1:0-7900 GCA_035638735.1 Bacteroidales bacterium | reverse complement strand
GAAACCGTGGCTCCAACCGACCTGGCCGTCCTAATCGAAGGGGAAACCGGCTCCGGAAAAGAATATATCGCCAGGTATATACACTCAAGAAGCCCCAGGAAAAATCATCCGTTCATTGCCCTCGACTGCGGCGCCATTCCTAAAGACCTGGCTAACAGTGAGCTCTTTGGACATATCAAGGGCTCGTTTACCGGGGCCATCAAAGATAAAACCGGCGTGTTCGAAGAAGCCCATGAAGGCACCCTGTTTCTCGATGAAATCGGTAACCTCTCCTACGACATCCAGGTCAAACTACTCAGGTCGTTACAGGAAAAATCAATTACCCGGGTTGGTGATGTGAAAAGCAAACACGTGGATGTACGAATTATTGCCGCCACGAATGAAAACCTGCTCAAAGAAGTCGAACAAAACACCTTCAGGGAAGACCTTTATCACAGGCTGAACGAATTCAAAATGCTCCTGCCTCCGCTTAGGGAACGCACTGAAGACATTCTGCTTTTTGGCGACTTCTTTATCAAAGTCGCTAACGCCCGCCTTAATAAAAATATTGAAGGCTTCGACGAAAAACTTATCCCTGTACTCAAAAAATACCCCTGGTACGGGAACCTCAGGGAACTCCGGAATGTCGTCAACAGGGCCGTCCTTTTGTCCACCAACAGTACAATCGATTTCAGCTGCCTTCCCCCAGATATCATCCACCATGAGAAACATGCCGAAGGCGAACTCGTGGAAAGCTTTACAGAAGAAGGCCCTAACCGACTCAAGGATGCCTCCAATGAATTTGAAAAACAACTGATCATCAATACCCTTAAAGACACAAACTTTAACAAGTCAAAAGCTGCCAGGCTACTTAAAATCGATAGAAAAACACTCTATAACAAGATTAAGCAGTATAATATTGAAATCTAATGCCGATCATCGACAGGAATATTAAATGAAACGTTCGTGTCCACCCTGTATCAATTCCACCTGCCTGGCAATTTGCATCCATCCCGTCATACCTTCCTTGTTAAAACCTTTATCTACGCCCTCCTTGGTATAAATATTGTTCACCAGAAACCAGAATCACTCCTCATAATCCCTGCTCCTGTTTTACAGTGGTAATCAACAATAGCCGGGCACAAGAGATCAAGCTCTAATGGGTTTGTTATGTGGAACGATGTTTAATACCTGGAGAAATCAGCACATGACGCATGATAAAAAAACGGAGTAATGGAACATAATTTTGTAATGCAAATAGATGATGATCATTTCGTTATCGAAAATCAGAAAAGACTGGCCGTGAAAAATGATCATTCTAAATACTTCACAGCGATCCATGATGCTTTTAAAGCCCTGAAATTACTGGAGAATATTGAGATCTGCGGTGATAGTTTTCCAAGGTACATCATCCTCGACCTCAGAATGCCCAACATGCACGGCATTGAATTCCTTGAAGCCTTTGAAAACCGGTTCCCCCAAAAAAAATATGAAACTCAGATTATTATTGCCTCAAGTCGCATCTCGCCCGACGACTTCAAACAAATCAATAAATACAATTTCGTGACCGATTACATTATCAAGCCAATCCCGGCCCATTATATCGAGAACCTTATTAACGGTATGATTGGGTAATTACTTTCCCAACCCCTGTGGACGATTATTCTCACTATCCCACCCCACCGTTTCAACATCTAAATATTTTCATAAAACGTTCCGGATAATCGCCTGGTATCAGCCCACTGAAACAGTTATGACCATCCGGCAAAACGCTTACAAACCACTGTCTGCCAGGCCGGTCTTCCCCCGCCACTACCGGATCCTTACCGTATGAAAAGGCCCTGAATCAAGACGTTTCCTTACTATGAAAATCCCTGAGACGGAAATGACCTTTTTTGTCACATGGCATAGTTTTTTCATTACTACCCACCGAGAATAAAATGCAGAGGATACAACTATGGATAGCTTAAAAAGAAGACGTGAAAATCTGAAAAGATGGCTTCGTAACCGGCACAGCCAGGAAGAACTCATGGAGTCCAGTATCAAAGAAGAACATGGGAAAAACCCAGTAGGCTCCATTGAAAAAAGACTCAGCGGTGCCAGGCGTGAAAGGCTTACTGATAAAACCAAACGTACAAATTATTAGGGTGCAGCACCTGTCATCCTCACATTATTTTTTTCAATTGTAGAAAACTTAAAAAGGAGATATTATGGAAAAATTACAGATTAAAGGAAACTGGAACCAGGTAAAAGGTAAACTGAAACAAAAATATGGTTCACTTACCGACAATGACCTGACTTATGTTGAAGGTAAAGAAGATGAACTTCTTGGTCGCCTGCAGGAAAAAACCGGGAAATCTTATGAAGAACTTAAAAAAGAGATCGAAGAACTCTAATCTCTGCCCTCTTTATTAAACCTTCGTTAGCATCTTGTTTTAACCTAAAAAAAAGAATATGATTACTAAAAAGTTCTCCTGGCTCTATATTTTCAGCCTTTTAGTGTCAATGATGCTGGTTACGGCTTCCTGCAACCAACAGGGAAACCAGCAAAAAGACAAGGATAAAAAAGAAAATAAGGCATTGGCCGAATTCAAACAAAATATGAAGGAGATCGGTGATGCCGTCAGCGACGCAGTCGATTCCAACGACACCTTCGCTGAGAAAGCGAATGATGCACTCGATAATTTCGAAACCAAACTGGAAAACTTCGAAAATAAATCAGAAAATTCCGGTGAGAAACTGAGTGCTTCCACACAGCAAACACTTGATAATCTGAAACAAGAAAGCAACCATCTTAAACAGCAGCTTAAAGAGCTGGCAAATGAATCAGGAGAGAATGCTGAAGAACTGAAGGCTAAGATTAAAGACGGCCTGAAAAAATTCGGTAATAACGTGAAAGATTTTGTCAGTAAGGAAAATCAGGATTAGGGGAAGTGGATGTAGGTGTAAAGGTTACTTGTTAGCTCTCTCGTAGAGTATAAACGGGTAACCTTTACTTTTTTGCATTGCTCCCAGAATAAAAAGGAGACAGAATCTGCGTTTTTCCTCTATCAACAAATGACTCAGGCCGGCACACATTCCGGAGAAAGGCAAAGGTTTGGGACCGATTATGAACATAGCAGCCGCCTTCATTGTTTTGTGGATATTGAAACAACTGGTTTCCCGGTTTTTCAGTAAACTGCCCTATTCAAAAAAACCACACCATGATTGAAGCCATTCACAACGCCTTTGAGAAAATTGCCGGCAAACTGAATGACTGGCTCACGCGATCCATCGAGATGTTGCCTAATTTCGTGATGGCGGTCATCCTGATCACCATTTTTATTTTACTGGCCAAATTCGTTGACCGTATTCTAAGGAATACGCTCAATCGTTTCTCCAAAAATGAAGCGGTTAACAGCCTGGTGGCCTCGCTGGTATCAACAATGACCGTCTTGTTGGGTATCTTCATCGCCCTCGATGTGTTGAACCTCGATAAAACGGTCACCTCCCTGCTTGCCGGCATCGGCATTGTAGGCCTCGCTCTCGGCTTCGCATTTAAAGACGCAGCCTCAAATTTTATTTCAGGCATCTACATGGCCATTAAAAGTCCTATTAATACTGGTGACTTGATTTCGTACGAAGATATTTATGGCAGAGTTAAAGAAATTGGACTGCGGGCTACCACCGTCACTTCACTTCAGGGACAGGATATCATTATTCCTAACCGCCTGCTTGTTGAAAACATTTACACCCACTATACCACCAACAGGACCAGGAGAATCGACCTCGCTATTGGTGTTTCGTATGGTGACGACCTGGAAAAAACAGAGAAGGTCACCCTCGAAGCTGTTAAAGGGATCGACTATATTCTCAAGACAAAACCTGTCGACCTCTACTTCACAGAATTTGGCGATAGCTCGATCAATCTCACGGTAAGATACTGGGTGAATTTCAGAAAAGAAACCGATTACCTCCGGGCGCTGAGCGATGGTATTAAAAATATTAAAAAGGCTTACGCCCAGAACGATATTACCATTACCTTCCCCATACGTACACTCGATTTTGGCATCAAGGGCGGGACAACACTGTCCGAAATGCTCAAAGAGAGTGAAGCATGACCGCTTAATCCGGCTTGACAGGCGTCATACTTTCGGCAATCGTCATCAGCAACTTCTGATTGGCATCAATCCAGCCCTGTTGCCGCTCCTTTACGCTGAACACCACAAAACGGTTCTTGCCAAGGATGCGCTGTACCACCAAAGTACCACCGTCCTTGAGCGCCTGCCCTTCCATCCCATCGGCAAAACCAAAGATCTCCAGCGTGTCCTTGTCAATCTCTGCCGACGATAACGGTTCGTAGCTGCCATACATCCTGATATCGGCATCACCCTCCTGACCCGAAGGGAGGTTAATGACAAAACCGTCACCATTGTCACTCTTATCGGTGGCATCCCAATCTGCGGGAATCTTAGCAGTGAAGCCAAAACGAAGATTCTCTATTTTCCTGAAACTTCGGACAGTCTCCGCCTCCCCTACAGTGTCTTTCTTTTTCCCGGTTTCACCGGAATGGCAACCGGCCGGCAGTAACATAGCCAGCAGGATTATCGGCAACAGGATTTTCATGGTATTTATTTTTAGTAAGTATGCTATTACAAATCAGATCAACAAACAAAAAGGTCTCCCGGCACCCATCAGCGGCAGGGTTCTGGATCACCCTTTTTCCCGGGTTTCACTTACCTCAATTTTTACTGCATATTTCTTTGGAACAATATCGCGGGAGTACAGGTTCGCATATTGTAGTGTAATCTCAGCACCAAAGAAGAAAATGAGTGAGGAATAGAATACCCACAACAGGATAACTACCAGCGATCCGGCAGCACCATACATCAGCCCGATATTACTGTTTCCCAGGAAAAGACCGATAAGAGCCCTTCCACCTTCGAACAAACTGGCAGTTATTAGCGCCCCTACCCAGGTCACCCTCCACTTAATAACGGCATCGGGAAGAAACTTGAAAATAAGGGCAAAAATAAGAGTGAGAATAATGATCGTCAGCAATACGTTTGTCACCGTAATCAGTACTACTTCCACACCTGGGAAAATAGTGTCGATGTAACCTTTCAGGAACGAAATGGCAGCCTCTATAAGCATGGAAACCAACAGGATAAACCCCATACTCAGTATCAGGCCAAAGGAAAGAAGCCTGTCTCTTAACGCTTTGAGAATATTGTGCCGGGGTTTCGCCTTCACTGCCCATACATGGTTGATGGAATTTTGAAGGACCGTGAAAAAGGTGGTTGAAGTGACCAGGAATACGATCACTCCAATAATGGTTCCTATCAGATTCTGATCCTGTGAAGAGTAATTTTGCACGAGCGATTTTATATACTCCGTACCCTGGTTGCCTACTAACGAATTAAGTTCGGAATACACCTGGGAGCTGATTTCCTGTTTACCCATGATGAGTCCAACCAGGGAAATTATGATTATCACAATAGGGGCCATGGCAAAGATGGCAAAATATGCTGTTGTTCCGGCCAGCCGGACAGGATCGTCTTTCCTGAATTTCCGGCCAGCCCGAACAATTACTTTTCGGGCGGATTTTAAAAATGTAATCATGGCACGATTTTGTATTTAGCATTCTTGTGCAAATCAGAGACCATTTCCACGTTACATCTTTATCAACATTGCTTATGAAACCAATTCTTATAACAATTGCTGTATTATTTTTCGTATCGTGTTCCAACGTTCCACTAACCGGCCGGAAACAATTCGTGGCTATTCCTTCTTCTGAGATCAACTCACTGAGCCAGGATAACTACCAGATGATGAAAGATTCCATAGGCGTCTCTCACAATACCAGGTATAACACATTGGAAGAAAGTGCGGGGCACCGTATCACCAGTGCAGTAGAAAGATACCTTGACGAAAACGGTCTTGAGAGTCGTATCCAGGGTTACAAATGGCAATATGTCGTTCTGAAATCGGACAAGGTTAACGCCTGGTGTATGCCTGGAGGATTGATTGGCTTTTATGAAGGGATTTTCCCGGTGTGCGAAGACGAAAACGGCGTCGCCGTAGTCATGTCGCACGAAATAGCCCATGCCGTGGCGCATCATGGGAATGAAAGAATGTCGCAGCAATTACTGATAAACATGGGTGGCGTTGCCTTGTCGGAAGCCCTGAAAACAAAGAAAAAAACCACCCGGCAGCTGGCTATGGTCGCCTTCGGTGTCGGCTCACAGCTAGGCGTTATGCTCCCTTATAGCCGGTTACATGAAGAAGAAGCCGATGAACTAGGTCTTTACTTCATGGCCATGGCCGGCTACGACCCGCGGAAAGCACCCGCGTTCTGGCAACGTATGCTCGATCTAAATGAAGCACGCCCTCCGGAATTTCTTTCCACTCACCCAGACCCGGAAAATCGCATCCGGGATTTGGAGAAACACATGGACAAAGCCATGGAATATTACCGCACGTCGGGAGGACTTTGATCATTAGCCCTTTCCGGAAACATTTATCCTGTAACTATTTGTTAATAATGAGCTATTAAACCCTTAACGCATTTATTCATATCTTGTAAACCCTTTTTACTCTAAGGTTATGGCCAGGAAATTATCAATCGGATTAAAGTTTGCCCTCTTTATTCTTGCGTCCTATTTTTTCATTGCCGGGATCATCCAGGCCAGGAACTTCCTGTATCCACTGACATTTGCGATTATGTTCAGCTACCTCCTGTACCCGCTGGCCAACTTCCTGGAAAAGAGAAGTTTTCCCCGCATACTGGCTATCCTGATAAGCATCCTGAGTGCCATCATAATCCTGGGAAGTATATTCTATGTGTTCTATACGCAGATGACCAGCCTCCTTGAAGGCTTCTCCAGCCTGAAAGAACAAGCCATTACAAATATTGAGCTGCTGCAGAAAAATCTTCAGAACTGGCTTGGCCTAAAAGACAACAAAATTGCCGATTTTCTGAAAATGCAGGTCGATCAGTTCTTCAGCGGACAGGGCAATGGGCTGAGGAAAATCTTCACCACAACAACATCCACTATTCTGAACACCGTTGTGCTGCCTGTTTACACCTTTTTATTCATGTATTACAGGACCAAATTCGCATATTTCATTCTAAAACTGGTGCCGAAAGGCAAAGAGTTCCTTGCAATAAAAATACTGCGCGACATTTCAACAATTGCCGCCAGTTACATGGGCGGAGTTACCATTGTGGTTATTATCCTCATCGTCTTAAATTCCACCGGACTGCTCATTATCGGCGTCAAATATGCTATCTTCTTCGGGATGATCTCGGCCTTCTTTAATTTCATCCCTTACTTCGGCACCCTCATGGGCGGATCCATACCGTTCCTGTTTGTGTTACTCACCACCTCCGATCCGCTCCATTTCGGCCTGCGGGTCGCCCTACTTTTTGTCATCATTCAATTTATAGAAAATAACATCCTGACACCAAATATTGTCGGTGGTCATGTGAAGCTCAACCCGTTTATTATTATCGTGGGCCTGGTGTTGGGAGGCACGGTATGGGGTATCCCCGGCTTGCTGGTTACAGTGCCCTTCCTGGCTATCCTGAGAGTCATTTTTGCCAACCTACAACCACTGGCACCGCTATCATACCTTATGGGACCGAGGGGAACACGGAAACACGCTATTACATTGCCCAAAATCAAACACTTCCTTCAATCAAAGTTCCATAAGAAAAATTAATCACGGCTTCCATTCCCTTCCTTTTTTTGCTCGGGACCTTTTCCGAGTTTCTCGGATATTTTTTTCCTGAACCCACCCATCTCAATGTTAGGATCGCCGAAATGGCTGCTCAGCAGCAAGCCATAGGGACGGAGGCCGTCAATATTGTCAAAAAGGACTTTAACGATGACCATCAGCGGGATGAACAGGATCATGCCGGCAATACCCCAGATGAGGC
>DASQZK010000059.1:0-4076 GCA_035638735.1 Bacteroidales bacterium | reverse complement strand
AAATCTCACAGCCGGCCAGGATGGTATCGCAGTCCAGGCCCTTGAAGTCAAATATCCGCAGGGTGGTGAAAAACAACTCATCCAGGCCTTGCTTGGCAGGGAGGTACCTTCCGGAGGACTGCCTATCGACGTGGGTGTTGTGGCCTTTAATGTTGGAAGTATTTATGCGGCATACGAAGCGATACAGAAAGATAAACCACTTTTTGAACGCGTAGTAACCGTTACCGGTAAATCGGTAAAGAAGCCCGGCAATTTTATTGTCCGCATTGGCACGCCTGTATCTGCCCTCATCGAAGCTGCAGGGGGTGTACCCGAAGATACAGGCAAGATCATCAACGGCGGACCGATGATGGGAAAAGCCCTGAGCAGCCTTGAGGTACCTGTGATGAAAGGTAGTTCGGGAATACTGTTAATGCCTGATGAAGAGGCACACCGGAAAGAAGTGCGCAACTGTATCAGGTGTACGCGTTGTATTACGGCATGCCCGATGGGGCTTGAGCCGTATCTTCTCATGAGCCTTTCTGAAAGGGGAATGTGGGAACAGATGGAACAGGAACGTACCATGGACTGCATCGAGTGCGGTTCCTGCAGCTTCACGTGCCCATCGAACAGGCCACTGCTCGATCACATCAGACTGGGCAAGTCAAAAGTAGGTGCCATGATGCGGGCACGGAAAAATAACTAACTGAAATAACGGTTCATAAACACGGATATGAAAATTCTTACTGTCTCTCCATCACCACATGTTCAGACCCAGGCCTCTGTTCCAAAGCTGATGTATGGGGTGATGTACGCCCTGCTGCCGGCTCTGGCGGTCTCGATCTTCTATTTTGGCATCGGGATGATCATCATCACTGCTACATCGGTTCTCTCCTGTGTCATCTTCGAATATCTCATTTCAAAATATCTTCTTCAGCAAAAACCAAATCACCTCGACGGTTCGGCCGCTCTCACCGGCCTGTTACTGGCCTTTTGTCTGCCGGCCAACCTGCCTTTCTGGATGGTGATCATTGGTGCGCTGGTAGCAATAGGCGTCGGGAAGATGACCTTTGGGGGTATCGGGAACAATCCCTTTAACCCGGCTTTGGTAGGCAGGGTTTTCCTGTTTATCTCCTTCCCTGCAGCGCTCACCTCTTATCCCGAACCTGGTCAGTGGTTCAGATATACCGATGCCATCACGGGACCGACACCGCTGAGCATACTCAACGAGAGCGCCGCCAGTCGTACCCCCATACACGAGGTGATGAGTAAAATGCCGTCGTATCTCGATATGTTCCTGGGAAAAATGGAAGGCTCAGCCGGTGAAGTCGCCGCATTCGCACTTCTCCTCGGCCTGGTGTATATGCTTTGGAAAAAGATTATCTCGTGGCATATTCCAGTGAGCATCCTGCTTACCGTAGCCATTTTTACAACCATACTCTGGCTGGCTAACGACCAGCGTTTTGCAAATCCGCTGTTTCATCTTCTTAGCGGAGGTTTAATGTTGGGAGCTGTCTTCATGGCCACCGATTACGTTACATCACCCATGTCGCGCAAGGGTATGTTGATATACGGTATAGGTATCGGCATAATTACCGTGTTGATCAGGGTATTCGGATCCTATCCCGAAGGCGTACAGTTTGCCATACTGCTGGGTAACGGCTTCACCCCGCTCATCAATAAATATTTCAAACCAAAACGATTTGGGGAGGTTAAACATGGCTAAGACAGAATCGACATTTAAAAATATGCTCCTGACCTTGTTCCTGGTCACTTTTATTGCTTCAGGAACACTCGGTTTCGTCTATGAATTTACGAAGGAACCCATCCGTATGGTCGAGATCAACAAAAAGAATGAGGCCATCAAAGACGTGTTTCCGGGATTTACCAATGAGCCCTACCAGGAAAGTTTCAAGGTGGCAGCCGGTAAGGACAGCCTGACGTTTTATCCGGCCAAAGCGGACGGTAAACTCATTGGGGTGGCCGTGGAGACCTATACCAATAAAGGATTCAGCGGGCTTATCACCCTCATGGTCGGCTTTAAAATGGACGGGACAATTACCAGTATCAAAGTTTTGTCGCACCAGGAAACACCAGGACTGGGCCAGAAAATTGAGCGGGATAAATCCAATTTCGAAACACAGTTCGAAGGTAAGAATCCTGCTACCTTCAAGCTGATGGTTAAAAAGGACCAGGGCAATGTGGATGCCATTACCGCCTCAACCATCTCGTCACGCGCCTATTGTGATGCCGTTCAGAGAGCCTACGACGGGTTTGAAGCAGAAAAAGAAAAACTGGAAAACGAAAAAAATTAAGCAATATGAATCAGTGGCAGAATTTCAGTAAAGGGTTTTTGAAGGAAAATGCCGTATTCGTGCTTTTTCTTGGTCTCTGCCCCACGCTCGGGGTAACCACCTCGGCTGTGAACGGACTGGGCATGGGACTGGCCACCACGTTTGTACTCACCATGTCGAACCTGGTCGTGTCGATGGTAAAAAACGTGGTCCCCGACAAAGTCAGGATACCTGCCTTTATCGTGATCATAGCTACGTTTGTGACCGTGGTTGAACTGGTGATGAAAGGCTTCCTTCCCGACCTCTACAAAGCCCTTGGACTCTTCATCCCACTCATCGTGGTTAACTGCATCGTTCTCGGCCGCGCTGAAGCGTTCGCTTCAAAAAACACATTCCTCAGTTCGGTTATCGACGGACTGGGCATGGGGCTGGGATTTGCACTTGCACTGACCATCCTTGGCGGTGTTCGCGAACTATTCGGCAACGGTTCGCTCTTCGGCTATAAGTTTATAAGCGGCGACGGCATGCTGCTGTTCATCCTTCCTCCCGGGGCCTTCCTCGCTCTGGGATACCTGATCATGCTGATGCATAAACTTAAAAAACGGATCTATTAATCAAGTTATACCATGGAATATATACTTATCCTCATATCGACCGTATTTGTAAGTAACATTGTACTTACCCAGTTCCTTGGAATCTGCCCCTTCATCGGCGTTTCCAACAAGGTTCAAACGGCGCTGGGCATGACAGGAGCCGTTACCTTCGTCATGGTTATCGCCACTACAGTTACCTATTTACTCTATACCTACCTCCTGGTTCCCCTGGGCATTGAATTTGCACGTACCATTACATTCATCCTCGTGATTGCAGCACTGGTGCAGTTGGTAGAGATTATACTGAAAAAAGTAAGCCCATCCCTTTACCAGGCGCTCGGCATCTTCCTTCCACTGATCACTACCAACTGTGCTGTGCTCGGCGTAGCTGTGCTGACCATACAAAAAGACAATAATCTTATCGAGAGTGTCTTTTTCTCGGCCGGTAATGCCCTGGGGTTCGGACTGGCCCTTATTCTTTTCTCGGCTATCAGGGAACAACTCGAACTTCTCAATATTCCCAAAGCCATGAAAGGCGTCCCCATTGCTTTCGTTACAGCAGGTCTTCTGGCCCTGGCATTCATGGGTTTCGCCGGAATAGTAAAAATGTAAGAGGACCTTCGGGATACGGAAACCTGACCCGCCTACCTTATGGAAAACAAAACCCTGATTGAACAGACAGCCGACTTTGTCAAACAAGAACTTTCCGGTGCTGAAGGCGGTCACGACTGGTGGCATGTGGTAAGGGTATGGAACAACACCAGGCTCCTGCTGCAGGAAGAGAACGCCAACCGGCTGATCTGCGAACTGGGCGCTCTGTTGCACGACATTGCCGATGCCAAGTTTCACGACGGCGACGATGAGAAAGGGTTGATCGTAGCACGCCAATTTCTCGAGAAACAACATGCCGTGCCGGAGATCATCGGAGCAGTGATCGATATTATCCAACACGTATCGTTTAAGGGAGGAATTGATGAGAATAAGCCGAAGACACCTGAGTTGAAAGTTGTCCAGGATGCTGACCGTCTTGATGCGATGGGTGCCATCGGCATAGCCCGCACCTTCAACTATGGCGGTTTTAAAAACAGGAAAATCTACGATCCCGGGATACCTCCGCGCACCTACAAGAATAAAGATGATTATTACCGGAGCGAAGCACCCACCATCAATCACTTCTACGAGAAACTCCTCCTGCTAAAAGACCTGATGA
>DASQZK010000058.1:0-4849 GCA_035638735.1 Bacteroidales bacterium | reverse complement strand
CTTCGAATATGTCGATAAATTATTGAGTAGTTTTCAACCCAAGGAAATTTTAGTGGAGAAGCGTCGTCAAAACCAGTTCCGTGAAATGTTCGGGAACCAGTATTATCTTTCGGCACTCGACGACTGGGTGTTCACCGCACAAAATGCCGGCGAGCGCCTTTTAAAACAGTTTGAAACGGCTACACTGAAAGGTTTTGGGGTGGAAAGCCTGCAATCGGGCATTATCGCTGCCGGGGCTATCCTCCAGTATCTCGAAATTACCGAGCATCATCAGTCTGGTCATATCTCCAAGCTCTCACGTATTGAAGAGGAACATTATGTTTGGCTCGACAGGTTCACCATCCGGAACCTTGAGCTGTTCAGGGCCATCTACGATGAAGGGAAGGCCCTGATTGACATCCTCGACCGCACCTCTACACCCATGGGGGCCCGATTGCTGAAGCGTTGGCTGGCTCTGCCGCTCAAAGATATCGGCCCACTTGAGCAACGTCACGATGTGGTGAGCTGCTTTTTCGAACATGAAGATCTGGCCAGGGATGTAAAGCAGAATCTGAAAATTGTTGGTGATCTGGAGAGGGTGATCTCACGAGTAGCCCTTAACAGGGTTACGCCCAGGGATCTCAATCAGCTTAAAGCAGCACTGACAGCCATCGATCCATTAAAGGCCTTGTGTCTTGAATCAGCGGTGAAAGCCCTTCAGTCGCTGGGCGAACAGTTAAATCCATGCCCGGAGATCCGCGACCGGATTGAAAAGGAAATAGTCAGCGATCCGCCCAACTTAATCAACAAGGGAGGAACCATTGCAGCCGGTGTGTCGGAGGAACTGGATAATCTGCGTGATATGATGCACTCGGGTAAAGACTATCTTTTGAACCTTCAGCGGCGCGAGAGTGAACGAACCGGAATCCCTTCACTTAAGATCGCCTTCAACAATGTCTTTGGCTATTATATAGAGGTCAGGAATACCCACAAAGACAAGGTACCGCCCGAGTGGATCCGCAAACAAACCCTTGTCAGCGCCGAAAGGTATATTACCGACGAGCTTAAGGAATATGAAACAAAAATACTGGGTGCCGAAGAGAAGAGCCTTACCCTCGAGCTTCAGCTCTTCCAGGAACTTGTTAGCAATATAGCCGGTTACGTGCCGTCTATCCAGACCAATGCCGTGATACTGGCACAGCTCGACTGCCTGCTTTCGTTCAGTTTTCTGGCCCGTGAGAATAATTATGTAAGGCCTGAACTAAACGATTCCTATGTCATCGACATCAGGCAGGGGCGTCACCCTGTTATTGAAAAACAGCTGCCTATTGATGAAACCTACGTAGCCAACGATATTTACCTGGATCGGGAAGATCAGCAGATCATCATCCTCACCGGCCCTAATATGTCGGGTAAATCAGCTTTCCTGCGGCAGACAGCCCTCATTGTACTACTGGCACAGACAGGTAGTTTTGTCCCGGCGGCTGAAGCCCGTATCGGGATGGTCGATAAGATCTTCACCCGCGTTGGGGCTTCCGATAATATTTCGCTTGGCGAATCCACTTTTATGGTTGAAATGCTCGAGGCTGCCAGCATCCTGAATAACCTGTCGGAGCGAAGTCTGATTATTCTCGACGAAATAGGTCGCGGCACCAGTACCTACGATGGCATCTCCATAGCCTGGGCCATGGTGGAATATATCCATGAAAATCCCGGCACCAGGGCCAAAACTCTTTTCGCAACGCATTATCATGAACTGAACGAGATGGAAACATCTTTCCCCCGGGTAAAGAATTATAATATTGCTATACGGGAACTGGAAGATAAGGTGATATTCCTGCGCAAGCTTATGCGTGGCGGGAGTGAACACAGCTTTGGTATTCACGTAGCCAGGATGGCCGGCATGCCGAAATCGGTGGTGAAAAGAGCAAATGTAATCCTGGGCGAGCTCGAAAAATCGCACGAGAAAAAAACGCTGACCAAACCTGTCTCCGGACTGGCTGAACAAAGGGAAGGCTTCCAGATGAGTATCTTCCAACTCGACGACCCGGTACTGAAACAGATCCGTGATGAAATTAAGAATGTCGACATCAACAACCTGACTCCGATGCAGGCTCTGAACAAACTCTATGACATAAAAAAACTGACCGGGATCTGATGAGCCCGGCCAGTCTGACTAACTCAGAAAAACGGACGCTTTCCTGAATATTTTCTCAAAGGCCTCATCCACATGACCGACGGCAGCGGAAACCTTTAAAGGGAACGGCATTTCATGGGTATATGGGAAATCAAAATCGTATACATCCATGTTGCCCGGAAGCCGGCTGCTACTTCCCATCAAAGTTGAGCTGATGTCTCCGGGAGGAATTACCTTGTCATTTTTCAGGGAAACAGCATAGATCTGACTGTATTGCCGTTTGAAGACTTTTTCACGAATTTTCCTGAACCTGTCGGGTGCAATCATTGAGCGAAAGGCCATTCCAACCTGGCTTCTGGTGAAGAACTCGGCAAAAACGCCGGATTTTTTAATGGTTTCTTCAAGCTCGTTTTTATAGTAATACTGAATGCGTTCATTGGCGGCAGGATCGATGATTACCCTCGAAATGCCGTTCATCTGGCTGAATAGTGAGCCTGCGCAAAACAGGAAAAGCCTTGAGTGGGACATCAGATCATCAGGATTTGATATGAACATGACCTGGGCTAACAGTCCGCCGATGGAATAAGCAAAAAAATCACTCTCCGTTCCTTTGCGGAAAAGCGGGTGTTCCCCGTCCCTGATCTGGTTCAAGAGGAAACGAAGGTCGCATGCCGTTTGTAAGCCTGCCAGGAAAAATCGTTCGGGTGAATCGGTCAACCGTTCACTCAGGGCCAGGTTGATATATGTCGAAAAATGGGGGTCACCGCCGTTGTTTTTCCGGCGGAATTCGGCCCGGCTATTCATCAGTCTTGGATTCAGCCATTCGGGAAGACTTCGGTTAATGTGAAAAGAGGTGGGAAAAAGAATGACCGGCTTGCCGGTCTCTTCGGCAAGGTAGTGAGCCCAGGCAAGATACTTGTCCCATCTCCGTTCGTTTAAGCCGTGCAGCATTATTATTACCCGGTCAGGATTGGCATTCAGTGGCATGAAAACAGGGTATACAAAATGGTTATTCTGGGTGATACGCTCATCGATCGCTGCCCCTGGAATAGCAGTACGCAGACTCGACAGGCTAAATCCTTCTGCTGTTTGTGTTCCTTCGTTCGATTCAAATGGAATAAAGTGAACTCTAACAGGCGTGCCTTCTACAGGCGTGATGGTTTTCGCAGGATCAAAGTAATTCTGAACAAGTTTCTGTCTTTCGGAAAAAAGCATCTCAGGTTAGTTTCCGGTAAAAATACACCACAAATCCACAGTGTGATATTTACCGGGGTTTAGGATGTCATAAGGGGGGCAAATCCTCTATTCCGGGACGAAATTCCAAATACAGGGGTGAAATTCTAACTCTATTTTCATTCCAGGGGTAAGATATTCTCGTAAAAAACAATACTTTTGTTTGAAAATCCGTTCTGATGACTTTCTCTGAAAGTAAAATACCGGACTTTCTGACCGACAGGAGAAATACTATACGCCAGATCGTTTTTACGGCTGTTTTCGCCCTCATTTTTATTAACATCTATTCTCCTTTCGGGGTAAATACATGGTACAACGTTACCAAACCGCAGCTTTTCTTATACTCCAGCCTGGTTATACTCACTGGTCTGCTCGTCATAGCGCTGAGTCGTATCATCATGTTAAGGGTTGTGCGAAAAAGACAGCTGTCAACGGGAAGTTACATCGGGTGGATCGCCATGGAGATCGTTAGTCTGGCTATTGTTTATCTGGTTCTCAGGATGATCTTTGTCTCGGAGATTGATGATATTGTTGAAGCTTTTAAAGATTCACTGGAGATAACCTCTCTCGTACTTCTGTTTCCTTATACACTGACGTTTCTGTATTTTTCGTGGCAGGAGAAAAACCGTAAGCTGGCCGAGCTGTCAGGCAATGGCATGGTTCAGCGCCCCACGTTGGCTGTAATGATACCGTTCAGGGATGAAAGAGGAGAATTGCGTTTTTCGGTAAAAACTAGTGATCTGCTTTATCTTGAATCGGCCGATAACTATGTTATCATCCATTATATTGATGGGGCCAAACGGTCGAAATACCTTATTCGGAATACCCTGAAATACCTTGAAAAAGAATTACAGGGTGTGAATGTATTACGATGTCACCGCTCTTTTATCGTTAATTTCGACAGGGTTAAAATAGTACGAAAAGAAAAGGACGGTTTTGTTCTTGAACTTGATTTACCTGACAAACAAGCGTTGCCGATCTCGTTAACCTATGTCGATGAGGTCATGAAATTATTCTCGGCACCCTTCAACGTATAGATATTGCCGGAATTCACCCTAAAAAAAAGATTTTTCTTTTGCGGAATCAAAAATTCATTTAAATTTGCAATCCCATTCAGGGAAAACGTTCTGAAAAAATGACGGTGTATTACAAAGCACTGTGTTTGTTTCAACATTATGCGGGAATAGCTCAGTTGGTAGAGCACGACCTTGCCAAGGTCGGGGTCGCGGGTTCGAGTCCCGTTTCCCGCTCTGGAGTTTAAAAGCGGATTATATCCGCTTTTTTCTTTTACCGGTTACCGGTTTATTTATTCGGAACGTCAACAATCTGGTTGTAAAACTTAATCTGAAAACGTACATTTGTTTTGCACGGATTGGTAGAAATAAACAAAGCAGAACGTTCAGGACATCGTATTAGAATAAAGACGTTATTTGAGGCCCGGATGGCGGAACCGACGAAGGAGCTCCCGCCATCCCATGTAAGGTGGCATTATACAAAACA
>DASQZK010000057.1:0-2733 GCA_035638735.1 Bacteroidales bacterium | reverse complement strand
CTCATCCTCTAACTCGGTAGCATCGACCACAAAAAGACGGAGTGACTTACCAACTTGAGGTGCAGCCAGACCAATGCCTTCAGACACCTTCATAGTCTCGAACATATTATCGATGAACTCGCCCAGGGCGGAATAATCGCGTGGGATATCTTTTGCTTTCTTTCTCAACACGGATGTCCCGTATACATATATTGGATAAACCATAGAAAACGAATTTTTATAAGCACTATTGAGCAATTAACAGTCACCTGCAGAGATTGTTCTTGAAATATAAAGCAAAAATCATGCTATTAAAGGCGTTCACGTCTTTCGAGGTACGATTGCAGGATAATGGCCGCACTTATCTTATCAATATTTTCTTTTTTGCGCCGGTCTTTCTTTTTCATTCCGCCCTCAATCATGGCCCTGACAGCCATCTTTGATGTAAACCTTTCATCTTCGAACTCCAGGGGGATACCGGGGAAGCGCCTGCGAAAAGCAGTTTCGAACTGTCGGACGTACTTCATCGACTCCGACTCCTGGTCGTTCAATTGTAACGGGTATCCCAGCACGACACACGCTACATCTTCTTTCGAAAAGTAATCCTTTAGAAAATCCAGCACTTCGTGTGCCCCAACGGTTGTCAGTCCCGATGCAATCATCTGCAACGGGTCGGTAACGGCGATACCTACCCTTTTTCTGCCGTAATCGATAGCTAAAATTCTACTCATGGTTGTTCATAATTGACATCAAATTTAACAAAAAACGGGAAGGGAGAGGTTGAACAAGAGGAACAAACAGGCTCTGCAACTAACAATTTCAATATTAACGGCTACAGGAAAATGCCGGTTGTCAAATGTTCAAATGAAAAAGGGGGCTTTATGATCGCAAACGCGTCCTGGTAACCAGACCCTCCTTGTGGAATTTATGGAAAGGATTTAAATAATCAGAGCTCGTTCGGACGTTCACCCTGTATTTAATGCCCATGCCGGACAAACCAAAAAAGGCTGCTTCAGTAAAGAAGCAGCCTTTTAGCATATCTGATCAGAATCTACTTATTTGTCTTCCGGCGCGTATTCAAGTTCAGCCAGTCGTTTGTAACTCTGATATCTCCATTTAGCGTTTCCTTCGGCAGCTTTAAATAGTTCTTCTGCCTCAACAGGGAAGGATTTCATCAGTGAGGTATAACGCACCTCCGATTTCAGGAAGTCCTGGAACAGGTTCCATTCGGGTTCTTTCGAATCGAGCTGGAATGGGTTTTTCCCTTCCTCTTCGAGCATCGGGTTGTACCGGTATAGAGACCAGTAACCTGATTGAACCGCCCGTTTTTCCTGGGCCTGGGCTTCACCCATACCTGCCCTGATACCATGGTTGATACAAGGAGAATAAGCGATAATCATTGAAGGCCCTTTATAAGCTTCTGCTTCGCGGAGCGCTTTCAGGTACTGATTCTGGCTGGCGCCCATGGCTACCTGAGCTACGTAAACGTATCCATAGCTCATGGCCATCATTCCGAGGTCTTTTTTCCTTATTTTCTTACCAGAAGCTGCAAACTTAGCAACGGCACCAACAGGTGTAGACTTGGAAGCCTGGCCGCCGGTGTTGGAATAAACTTCAGTATCGAGCACGAGAATATTTACATCCTCACCTGAAGCCAGCACATGGTCGAGTCCGCCATAACCGATATCGTAAGCCCATCCGTCGCCACCAAAGATCCATACCGATTTTTTAACCAGGTATTGCTTAAGCTTAAGAATTTCTTGAGCAGCCGGAGCTTTTTCGTTTTCGCAGGCAGCGATCACTTTCTGAGAAACTTCCTCTGACCTTTCAGCGTCTTCCATGGTTTCGAGCCATTCATTGAAGACTTCTTTGGTAGCATCGGCAACACCGTTGTTAAGGGATTCCTTCATCAGGCCAGAGATATAAGCTCTCATCTGCTTCACCCCGGTAGCCATACCAAAGCCATATTCGGCATTATCTTCGAAGAGTGAATTTGCCCAGGCAGGACCAAAGCCGGTTTTATTATTAACCGTATAAGGGGTTGAAGGCGCAGAGCCTCCATAGATCGAAGAACATCCGGTAGCGTTGGCCACCATCATTCTTTCGCCGTACAGCTGGGTAACCAGCTTCACGTAAGGCGTCTCACCGCAACCGGCGCAGGCTCCTGAATATTCGAAGAGTGGCTGTGCGAACTGCGAGTTCTTGATCGACTTGGTTTTTTCGAGCAGGGTATCTTTATAAGACACACTTTTTGAAATATGATCCCATTTTTCTACTTCGTCCATCTGGGTTTCGAGAGGCTTCATCACGAGAGCTTTCTCTTTGGCCGGACATACTTCCTCACAGTTACCGCAACCGGTACAATCGAGCACGGAAACCTGTATCTTATAGTTCAGCCCTGCCAGTGACCTTCCGCCGGCTTTAACAAAATCGGTGCCTTCGGGCAGTGCGGCAGTTTCTTCTTCGTCGAAGAGGAACGGGCGGATACAGGCATGAGGACAAACATAAGAACACTGGTTACACTGGGTACAGTTTTCAGGGATCCATTCAGGCACATTAACAGCGATACCCCTCTTTTCATACTGGGTGAGTCCCTGGGGAAAAGTACCATCTTCGCGGCCTACAAAGGCGCTAACCGGTAGATCGTCCCCTTTCATGAGGTTCATGGGCTCGGAGATATTCTTAACGAAATCGGGGATATCACGGGTATCGGTCTCCTCAACGGGCGTGAGTTTGGCCCATTCTGCAGGAATA
>DASQZK010000056.1:0-2123 GCA_035638735.1 Bacteroidales bacterium | reverse complement strand
CCTTTCAAGAAAAAAGTAGAGGCCACGGTAAAAATGAAAATGGACAGTGCGGGGACTATAAGTAAAGAGCTTCTCGCCGACCTCTATACCGGAGATTATCCCGAATTACAGAAATACATGGAAATAAAGACCCGGGAAAATATCGACATATTAATGAACTTTTACCGGGAAGCGCAGGAAAAAGGGGAAATCCGAAAAGATATTAAAATTGAATTCATGATGTACATGTTAAACCAGATGACAGCAATGGCTTCGGATAAAAAACTAACATCCCTCTACCATACCGGTGGTGAGTTGGTAATGGAACTGATTAATCTTTTCTTTTACGGCGTGCTGCCGCGTGATAACGAAAAACAAAAATGAAATGCCTGACACATATAGGTTGTTTCCTGGTATTATTTTACAGTTCCAGCCTGTCCGCCCAGGAAGAAAGCCGGAAATCCGAATTCAGGGGGCAGGTCATTGGCTGGACAAACCTGAACCTGGACAAACCGATACAAAATCAGTGGGGCGTCCGTTATATACCGTCACTAACAGTAGGAACACCGCTTAACCAGACGTGGAGACTGGATGCCGAAATGTCGTTAAATGCATACGGCAGCACGCTTTTCAGTGAAGAAAGCACAAAAACATCGGGCGCCCTGAAACCATATCGCCTGTGGCTGCGACTCAGCACAGACCAGTTTGAATTCAGGGCCGGTCTTCAGAAGATAAATTTCGGTTCGGCCACCATGATCCGACCCTTGATGTGGTTTGACCGCATTGATCCGCGTGATCCGCTTCAACTGACCGATGGTGTTTACGCTGCTCTTGCCCGGTACTATTTCCTGAACAACACCAATGTCTGGTTCTGGTTTTTATACGGGAATAATGAACCAAAAGGATGGGAATTGTTACCTGCTTCGAAAAAGCAGCCTGAATATGGTGGCCGTATTCAACTACCTCTTTCTACCGGTGAGATCGCGTTAAGCTATCACCACCGACAGGTTGGTCCCGATTCACTCCGGTTCCAGGGCATAACGGGGTTCTACTCCAGGCAACCTGAAGACCGCCTTGGTTTAGACGGCAAATGGGACGTGGGACCGGGGATATGGTTCGAAGAGGTCCTGAAACACAGGTATAACAATGTCCTCCTGCCCGACTGGGAAAATTATCTTACCCTCGGTTTGGATTACACGTTTGGTATTGGAAACGGTCTCTCGGCCACTGTGGAGCATTTCATCCTGAGCTCGTCTGAAGAACTGCCAGGCATATCCAGCAGTACAAATTTTACCGCTACAACACTGACGTATCCCCCGGGCATGATTGACATGCTATCGGCCATAGTTTATTATAACTGGGAGGAACAGTCGCTCTACAGGTTCATAAGCTGGCAGCGGACCTGGGACAAATGGACGTTTTACCTTCTGGGTTATTGGAATCCCGGTAAAATAGCCCTGTATCGCAACCTGGAAGGGAATTATCTGTTCGCCGGAAAAGGTTTACAAGTGATGTTCGTTTTTAACCATTGATAAATACATTAAAAAATGGAAACAAGAAACCTGATAACCGTAAAAGACCTGACAAAAAAGTTCCCGATGGGAGGGGGCTGGTTTACGGCCCTTGAAGGGATTAACCTTACTTTTTCGAAAGGTGAATTTTCCGGCATCGTCGGTCCGAGTGGCTCGGGGAAGACAACCCTTCTCAATATCATCGGATCTCTCGACGATCCCACCAGTGGAGAGGCTGTTGTTCTCGACAGGTCGATAGGAAAAATTGGGGTAAAAGAAGCCGCCCGGCTCCGGAAAGAAGAACTCGGATTCATTTTTCAATCGTACAATCTGCTTCCCGTATACACCGTGTTCGAAAATGTTGAGTTTCCACTCTTACTGCTTAACATGACATCTTCGGAGCGCAAGAAAGCGGTAAATGAGGCTCTCGAATGGGTTGGCCTCGAATCCAAAACAAAATCAAAGCCCGCACAGCTTTCCGGTGGCGAATGCCAGCGGGTAGCTATTGCCAGGGCCATGGTAAAACGACCGGGCATCGTGCTGGCCGATGAGCCGACGGCCAATCTGGACGGTGAGAATGCCGAGATCCTGCTGGCCATGATGCGCCGGCTCAATATCGACCACGGCATCACC
>DASQZK010000055.1:0-4422 GCA_035638735.1 Bacteroidales bacterium | reverse complement strand
AGGGAAAACCCTGGAGGGGTTGGAAAAGCCCAGGTCTGGTTTACTGCCACTAACATAAGTGGAAGAAAAATGCCGCTAATGCACGAATGAAAAGTATGAGGGGGAAAACCCTGGAGGGGTTGGAAAAGCCCAGGTCTGGTTTACAGCCACTAACATAAGTGGAAGAAAAATGCCGCTAATGCACGAATGAAAAGTATGAGAGGGAAAACCCTGGAGGGGTTGGAAAAGCCCTGGTCTGGTTTACTGCCACTAACATAAGTGGAAGAAAAATGCCGCTAATGCACGAATGAAAAGTATGAGAGGGAAAACCCCGAAGGGGTTAAAAAAACAGTAGCCCTGGGTGATAACCCAGGGTTAGAATAAGGCAGTACGCCCCAACCCTGGAAGGGTTGAATAGAAAGTTTGATGTTCAGACGGAAAAAATATCGAACAGATGAATTTCGAATGATGAAGGTGGGTGTTTTTTGTGAGCACTGAACTTTTTTGCCTTATTCTTGATGTTTTGAGACCATCGTATTGACCGACCCTGAGTGAAGCGGTTGGGGGAGGGTGAAAAAGGTTAGCACCTCACCCGCGGCCGCTATCCTTCAGCTGAGCCGAAGGAGAGCGGGTTTTCTTGCAGACCCTGACAAATAAATACAACTTCATAACCGAAAAAAACAGCTCTGATTACAATTACCTGAATCAACGCAAATCAGATTACCTTTTCATTTTCGGCATCCCAGAACACTTTCCGGTTTTCGCGGTAGGCCGTGGTGGCCATGTGAGCCGTGATGGCTTCTTCGAAGCCCCGGTTGATGTTACAACTCGGATTAACGGTTTCGCCGGTGGCCATAGTGTCACGGATACAATCGATCCACTCTTTGATGTGAAGGTGAGTTGTGTCGACACGTTTGCCATCGCGGTAGGTATAAAGCAGACCGCGTCCGGCAAAATACTGTTCCGTGGGGGTGGCCACGGCATCAACATTGTTCCGGCCGGGGATATAGGTGAAAATGGGCAGGGCAGGGTTGATCTGCTTTTTATCGATTTTATCCTTGTATTTGGTCGATTCGCGGTCGGCGTAAATGGTCAGGTTATTGCCCAGTTCCATGTAGCCGTCGTGGCCCATGATGACCTTGCCGCGGTTTTTGTCACTGGCCAGGGAGGCGGAATACAGGAGGGTGAAATCCCTGTCGGGGTATTCATAGGCCACCTGCCATACATCGGGTACGTCCCTGACTTCTTTCACGTAATCGCCTCGATTTTTATCTTTCCAGAAGTAGACCCCGCCTGAAGATACGGCTGAATGCGGTATGCCGGTATCGAGAATTTGATTGATGGCATCGAACTCATGGGTGAGCAGGTCGCCGGCCAGTCCTGTACCATAGTCCCACCAGCACCTCCAGCGGAAGAACCGCTCGGCACTGAAAGGTCTTTTGATTTCACAGGGGGCTTCGAACTGTTCCCAGTCGATGGTTCTTTCATTTCCGTCGGGATGGATATCGTATACCCAGGCACCGTTGGGTGAATTCCTGTTCGTGCAAACCTCGATGAGGTTAACCTTACCAATCACATCTTTCTGTACGGCTTCACGTGCTTTAAGGTAGCTTTCTGTCTGCCTTCCCTGGTGACCAAGCTGGAAGACGATATTGCTTTTCTTAACGGCATCTCTGAGGCGGTAAGCCTCTTCGATGGTGCGGGTCATGGCCTTTTCGACATAAACGTGCTTGCCGCGTTGTGCCGCGGCTATGGCAATTTGAGAATGGTAATGGTCGGGGGTGGCTATTATGACGGCATCAATATCATTCGAATCGAGAAGATCGGTGTAATGGCGGTACCGTTTTGCCCTGGTGCCGAATTTACCGTCCGATCCTTCCCGTCCGGTGTTTGCAGAGGCAGCCATGGCCCTCTCTGCCCTGACATCAAACAGGTCACATATACCGTTAATTACAATATTCAGGTCATCCTGAGCCAGGAAGTCATCGTATCGCCTGTCTTCACTGTTTTCCACGGCCGATTTCTTCCAGTTGTCGATGATGTCGGGATGGGCAAATCCGGCCCCCCTGAGGAGATATTCACCTCTTCCGCCGTAGCCGATAATCCCTATTCTCAACCTGGGATCTTTGTGTCCCGACGTATACATGACAGGAGCCTGTGCTGAAAGGTTAACGGCCTCCTGGACATTCTTTTTCAACAACCGGGAGTACCTCTCTTTTTTCAGTACACCGTAGGCAACGGCACCGACTACCGGAATGGTAGCCAGCCCTTTCAGAACATCCCTGCGATTCATTTTTCCGCCATTTTCCTGTTTATTATTTTCCTGTTTTATCTTGTTTTCGTCCATGATTTCAACGTTTTTCCGGTTTTACAAAAAATCTTTCCAGTCCTATCAGTCTGCCGGTAGGGAACAGGTAGAGCACCCACAAGGCAATCAATTCAATAAGCGTCTTGTTAATAAGGAAATAATTACCTTCGCCCGGTGCCGCATAATTGAGTCCGATAAGAGGGGGATGGGACAGGTAATAAAAAGCGAGAAGGACAATTCCGGCAATGGTAGCTGTCTGGGTCAATAAGCCCAGGATAAGCCCCAGTCCAATAGCCGTCAGTCCCCACACATTCAGGAAGTCTACCACTGCAACTGCATTCGGATTTGCCGCTATGGCATGAAACATACCGGAGAATAAACCTTGCGAATCGAGCAGGTATCCCACGGAAGACCAGCCCGGGTTAAAGACTTTTGTCAGGCCCTCGTACAGAAAATGCCAGCCGATAGCTATCCTGAGGATCACCAGCAGGCTAAGCTGAGAACCGGTGTAAGCAGGTTGTGTTTTCATAATCGTTGAACTCCGTTTAGAGATTTTGAAAAAGGTTAAGCATTTGTTAAAACACTATTTTTACCCTGTTATTGCCTGAAGGTATTGAATAGTGAGGGATTTTGTTCATACAAAAAACCGTTGAAGACTTCAAAAATAATAAAAGACTGTAAAATTTCCGTGCCGGTATCTTATTTTGATCTAATCTTCAACAAGTACGGCCATTAATCCTGTTAACTAAAACGGTCCCACTGCCTGCCGGCTAGTGGGACCGTTTTCAGATCGTCACACTATCAATTACTTAACGATTCTTTTTACCGCGTTTTTGTTGTTAAACCTTAGCTCAACAAGATATACACCTTTATTCAGATCGTTAATGTTCAGTCTCTCGGTAAAGTCCGGGCTTGCTTTATACATCGTATAGTTTTTCATCAGCTGACCGTTGACATTGTAAATGTTAATATTCACGTTGCCGTTGGCCTGGTCGAAGAAATTAATGTTCACATAACCGTCAGTTACCGGGTTTGGATAAACATTAACAGCCTGGTTCAGGGTGTTTTTCACACCTATCGCGGGGGTACTCTCAATGATCTCGGATGAAGCAGCAACCAGCTTGAGTTTGCCATAGTCGTCGGCATTTTCCCAGTGACTGTTATACCTGTCGGCCGATACCCAGACACTTCCGAAGAAATTATCCCTTGTGCCGTCATTCTGGTCGTTGTCGCAGTAGGCTACCGATGTGCCCATGACTTTGTCAAGAGCAAGCTGTACACGGGATGCTTCAGGATTTGCATCGTTATAGGTGTCGTTATAGACTTTCATTGAGAACTCATAGGTATACATATCGCCATCCTTTTTCATGGCGAATTCAGGGAAGTGGCTGGCATAATTAGGAATAATTTCGTTCGACCAGCTTGTGCCGGCTATGTCGCAAACCACGAAATCGTTTGATACCTCTCCATTTGCAGGGGCCGTAGCGGCAATGTGGTATGAGAAAGCATTTTCAGCGTTCGTTGTTTGGGTATCGAAGACATGGTCTCCGCCTGAATGGTCTTCATCCATAAATATCTCAACGATATCGAAATTAGGATAACCGGCGTCAGGCCATTGATAGCCATCGATAAAAGCATCGTCATGGACTTCAACGAGGAAGTACATCAGATTTTCGGATGCAGACCACATCACTTTGAAACGGCCGCTGAAATCGTCAGCCGGAACGATATCACCATAAGGGATCCAGGTCTGGTCAATTTTATACCAGTAGGTAGTTTGCCAGCAGGCATCGGTTTTATCTCCGTCAATAACCGGTGGTGTTGCGGCTTCCCTGGCAATAAAAGGATCATCTTCGGAAAGTGATGCAGGCTCGGTTACGAGTTCAATACCGTAAGCTTTACCGAGGTTGCGGGAGTACTGTCTTTTATCGGGTGAATTCCAGTGTTCGTGAACGCCGAGAGATCCGATGGGGGTGCCGTCATCCTCGGGGTCGTAGACAATACCTTCGGGCCAGTTGGCCGAATCGGCTGCCTGGTGGAGATAATCGTCAACACCAAGGTAATGGGGCCGGTATTTGGCAGGATCGTTCGGGTTGTCGAATTCAGTGCGGAGTACGTCGAGGCAAACCGATTCA
>DASQZK010000054.1:0-9685 GCA_035638735.1 Bacteroidales bacterium | reverse complement strand
CTTTCCAAGGGTAAGACCATACGATTCCAGTGTACTGCGGGCCTGCCGGAGTGATACGCCGGAAACGGTTGGCATGGTCACTTTCTCGGGATTTACCGCGTTCATGGTCAGGTAGATCCTTCTCTTCTCCTTGACTTTTGAACCTGGTTCTGGATTCTGCCGGGCAACGGTTCCCCTGGGCAGTTCCTTGTAGAAGATCGAATCGGTAACTTCATAACGGAGATTCTTCGAGTCGAGGATAAGCTGAACTTCCTCCTGGCTCAAGCCGGTAAGATCGGGTACGGTAATGGCCTGGCCGTGGTGGGTATAGACTCTTAACCAGATCAGTGTTCCTGCAAACAGGATAATTAAGATTGCAGCAGCAACCAAAAGATTTCTCAGAAATGTTTTCGAAATCAGGAAATTCAGAAAATTCATAGGGTTAACTTTATTACCCGACAAAGATAATTAAATCCGTATTATTCAGCAGCAAATCCGGCCCTGAATAAGGAACGGCCTTAAGCGGTCATTCCCACCGGGAAGACGGATCAGCATCTTGAGTCATGATCCATGTTTTTAATGAACGCAAATTTTCCCGGAAAGGTATACCGGTCAGGTGAATATTTTCAATGGGTTGTACAGGCTGTCGCGTTCCACGGGTATTCTTCCGCCGGCTTTTACGAGGGCCACGATCTCTTCGACGGTCATGCCCGGGTTCTGCTCTTCGACACCGGCCATGGTGTATATTTTTGTGGTATCATTAATGGTGCCATCGAGGTCGTCCACTCCAAAGGTTAGTGCCAGGGTGGCATTTTCTTTTCCTATCATGGGCCAGTATGCCTTGAGATGGGGAATGTTATCCAGGAAGATTCGTGTTACTGCGTAGTTCCTCAGATCTTCAGGGAAGGATACTTCGCCGGTTTCCGACATCGGGTTATTCATGCTTCGGTACTTCAACGGGATAAAAGCGTTGAAACCAGCTGTTTTATCCTGAAGATCCCTGAGACGGTTGAGGTGATCGATACGCTGGGCGTAATTTTCAAGGTGTCCGTACAGTATGGTAGCATTTGTGGGCAGGTCCAGTTCATGCGCCGTCTGATGAATTTCAAGCCACCGTGCCGACCCGGTTTTGTCGGGGCATATCCTGGCCCTTAGTGTCTCGTCAAAGATCTCGGCGCCTCCGCCGGGCATTGACTGGAGACCGGCTTTTTTCAACAGGGTGAGGGCTTCTTTGATACTCAGCCTCGACTTTCGGGCCATGTGATCAATTTCGGCCGCGGTAAATCCCTTGATATGGATACCCGGAAGCTCCTCCCTCACAATGTGTAACATTTCGGCATAGTATTCAGCTCCTCTGGCAGGATGAACGCCACCGACAATATGGATCTCAGTCACGTCCTTCCCTTTGAAGTCCGAGACCAGGCTGCGGACCTCATCAAGGCTGTATTCCCACGCACCTTCTTCATTCACGTTCCTCGAATAGGAACAGAAGAGACAGTTATGAATACAAATATTGGTTGGCTCGAGGTGAAAATTGCGGTTAAAATACACGTAATCGCCGTTTTGCTCCAATCTGCAGCCGTCGGCCAGCAAACCCAGCAGCGAGAGATCAAATTCTTCAAATAGAAAAAGTCCTTCTTCGGGGGTGATCCGTTCGTGGTTTAAAATCTTCCGGGATATTTCTTCTTTCTTTCCTTTAAGTCCCTTCAAAACAATTGCCTGCTCCATACTTAGTCCGTTTTTACAAGTCCCGTTTTTGTTATTACACTTGATTCCTGGTAGGTTTCGTAATCGGTATTGATCTCCCAGAGGTTATGACTCGTGTTTTCGAGTACATTCTCTGCTGCCAGGAGACCCATAAAAATACTGTGATCCTGGTTGTTATATTTATAAGCGCCATAACGTCCGATAGCCTGGAGGTTTTCGATGCCATCCAGGTAGTTTTCAATGGGCTTTAGTTTTTCCTTATATCCTTTAAAGTAAACGGGGTAACACCTGGGTATCCGTATTACTTTTCCTTCCAGTACTTTACCTCCGCCACTGAGCCCTGTTGATTCAATCTCGCTGGTGGCCAGGTTGATATATTCTTCATCGTCAAGCTGCCATTCCGCGTCCTCGAAATTGCACCAGTATTCCATGCAGAGAATGGTCGATTGTTCATCGCCGTACAGGCCGGGAACCCAGTTGCGGAAATTGGTGATGCGGCCGGTCTTCAGGTTGGACGAATGGATATACAGCCATTGGTCGGGGAACAGGTCGGTTTTGCCAATCTTCAGGTAAACAAGAATGGTGTTGCGGAATTTTAATGAATTGGCAAGGTCCCTGATATTATATGGTGTTTCCGGAAGGCGTGTCACGAGCAATGATATGGGCATTGAGGAGATGACATGATCGTAATCCAGGACTTCACCATTGGTAAGCTGAAGGCCTTTGACGACATGACCAGAGGTGATGACCTTTTCGACGCCCTGTTTAAGGTGTATATTCCCACCATTCTCTGTGATAATGTGGGCCATTTTTTCGTAAATCCACCCCGATCCCCGGAGTGGATAGGCAAACTGATCGACCAGGGTCTGGTGTTTATTTCTCTTTCCCTGGAACAGGGCATTCTTGATAGCTTCGAACAGGGAGAGTTTCTTGATGCGTTGAGCAGCAAAATCCTTGTCGAGGTCCCGGCAACTGATGCCCCACAACTTTTCACTGTAGGTCTTGAAGAAAATACGGTACAATCGCCTGCCAAACCGGTTGGATACCCAACTTTCGAACGTATCATCATCGCGGGCAGGGAAGATACGTTGCTTAACGTAACTTAGCACGCACAGCATGGCTTCCAGCATGCCGAGACCCTTCAGGGCATTACCGGCTTTGATGGGGTAATTGAAAAACGTGTTTTTATAGAAGATGCGTGTCTGCCTGTTGACAATATCATATTCTTTTCCTGCCACCTCGAGCCAAAGGCCGTTCACGCGGGTATCGTGACTGAAAAACCGGTGAGGCCCCAGATCAACCCTCTGGTTGAACAAGTCGACCGAACGGGCCAGCCCTCCTATATGCGGCGATATTTCATAAACGTCCAGTTGCTTTATCTTCCCTTCGGGGACAGCCTTCGACAATTCGTAAGCTGCAGTTAAGCCTGCCGGACCGGCACCAATGACTGCGACTCTCATTTACACGGTTGCATTTAACGTAGTGGCAAAATTAAAAATAATTACAAAGTAAACAATTAAAGTGAATTGGCTTGTTTTCGTAACAACTCTGCCTGCTGCCTGTCGCCCTTTTTTTCGAGTATGTTGGCTATCCTGAGATAGGCATCCTTAAAGCGTGAATTCAGTCTCAAGGATTCCTGAAAATACTTCAGGGCTTCATTGTCGTCTCCTTTCATCATGTAAGCCAATCCTAAATTATAATATGCCTGCGAATTCTTGAAATTGACAGCGATGACCTGGTTAAAAACGGTAATTGCCCGGTCTGTAAGTACCGGATTTCCTCTTATATTTCCTTCTGTAAGATATGAATACCCGATCAGGTTAAGGGCCTTGTCGTAGTTCGGATAAAAGCCCATGAGCTGATGAAGCAGTGACCTGGCTTTGCTGAAGCCGCCAACCAAGATGTAGCCCTGGGCAGCACTCATGTAGGCAATCTCGTTATATTTATCATAATTTATTGCTTTTTCCAGAAGCTTTATTCCTTCCACAATTTTCGAAGCGTCCTTAGCTCTAATGCCCTCATTTAGTTTCTTAATACCATAATAATCATCCCGGTTTTCACGCTTGACCACTGCGCAAACCGGAACGTCATCTACTTTCACCTCATGGATTGTATTCTTCGGAGGCCAGATGTCGTGTCTTATCTGGTAGGGATCAATGTAGTTCATAAAATACACGGCATAATCCCAGTTTTGCATTCCCCGGTCGTAATATCTTGTATAAGGTAAAGAAACGGTATCGGAATAATGCCTGAAATAGTAGGCGATGGTAGCAGAAGGTGCATTTGAAATGATCGTTGTTTTTTCTTTCCGCCCGGGCAAAACGTCTTTTTTTATCCACTCTGTTCCGGGTTTCAGACTGACCAGGTAATAATCGGTTTCGTATTTTTTATAAGCTTTATCAACACCACCCACCAGTTGGTTGTAATAAATATATTGAAGCGGGAAATTTCTGAATATGTGGACAACGGGACCTGTCATTAGAAGAATGACGGCTATTACAAGGCCGGTCCGGGCATACCTGTTGGAGAAAGCATCCCTGAGCCATATTATCCCTGCTGTACTCAGGACAACCAGCGGGGGGTATACAAACAGGACGTGACGCCAGCCGCCGTATACATTTGATCCTTTGTATATGATGTAAGCCACCGGGAAGAGCGCTGCGAAATACAGTATGAATATCCAGAACGGACTTACCCTGTGCCTGTGCCTGTAAAAGGTAAACAAGGGAATGACAAAGAAGAACAGGATGACCAGCGGGACGGTTATCAGGATGTTTTTTGGTATATAATACCATGGCAGGTGGTCGGACCAAATAATTTTACCTTCGAACATTACTTTGAGCGATACCGTAATGTTGGACATCATCTTCAGGGAATTGAACGGGTTCTTCAAGGGTGCCCTGAGGGCATAAGGCCAGGGCAGTATACTCAGGAAATAGGCAGCCAGTGAAATGACAACCAGGAAAACAAGCCCTTTCCTAAGGAAGCTTTTGTAGCCGGCCGACATAAATTTCCAGGGCCACTTGTTGTAAATAACAAAAAGAAAGCTGAACAGGAAAAGGTAGGGGATGAGGATAAGGCCCCCGATGCGGATGGAAATAGTAAAGGCAATACCTACAGCAATGAGGGCAGCTGTTTTCCATGAAAACTCGGGTAAGCGTTTCAGGAATCTGATTGTTTGGAGAAGGGTGAAGATATATCCCAGGGCGAATGGAATGTCGAGTGGATTGTTCATGGCATGGCCCAGAAAACGCGGAGAAAAGAATAGCAGGAAAATACTCAGTAATCCGGCGGCATTGCCCAGGAGAAGCCTCACCAGGAAGGCCGTTGCGACGATGGTGAGGGCACCTATGAAGCCGTTTAGCACGTGTCTTGTTTCATAGATATTCTCGATATGAAACGTCTTGATGAAGACGTAGGTGAAGAGGTCGAATGACTGACCGTAATAGTTCAGTTTGTACTTCCGGTCGGTCAGGGCCAGGGTGTCTTGTCCGCCGGAGGCAAAATAATTATAAACCTTTTCTGCCTGTAGCCAGTGTTTTTCCTCGTCTCCCGAAATGCCGGCATGAAAGGATATCAGCGGCAGAATCACCATGGTGAGTAATATACCTGCAATAAACAGGGGTCGCCAGGCAGGAGACTCTTTTAGAAATGCAGGGTGTTGTCCGGTTCTGAATTCGCTTATGGGCCTGGAAAAATTCCAGTAGGTCCATCTCCGGAGAGCGGGTAAAGGTGAAGTGGGTCGTCTTAATTTTGATGGTTTGTCCTGGTAAGGATTTCCGACGGAAGTGAAGAATTTTTCAGTCCTCAGGTTCATTCGGCGAAGGTGCCAAAGTACATTGTCTTTAAGGCCTGACGATGTGTGTGCGGGCAATTCCGCCAGGTAAACTGCCAGCTTACGTTCCAATATTATTCCGCCAGAAGAGGCTGGCGGTTGGTCTTCAAAAAAAATCTCAGACCAGCTTCCCGCTTGCGGGAAAGCGTCCTGGTGCACGAAGAAATTGTTAAATTTTATCTCACCTGCCATACCGCCGGCTTTCAGTATCACCAAATAGTCAAAAGCGTTGTCGGGGACTGAAAGGATATTTTCTCCGGGAGCCATAACGTGTAAGTCCTCTTCCGCCAGTAAAGACTTGTTGGGGAGACCCTCATTTTTTCGCGGGATATCCAAAAGAAAAAATGAAGCCATTTCCCTGTAATCCTTTTTAAGATGCTTTATGGATTCAGTAATGTGTAATATGTTTTCCGGTGTATAGTCAGAACCGTAAAACAGAAAGGCTGTTTTTTTCAGGGAATGTAAAGAAGAATGTGCAGCAACCCGGGATTTGACTTTTTTCTTCATTTCCACTTCTAATTAGGACATTTATGAAGTGAAGATAAGAATAATCTTCCTTGTTAATGTATCAAAAAATGAAATTTCCGGGCCTCTGTCTTCTGGACTTCCTTGTTTTTTGGCTATCGGTTAGCGATAACAGGAACGGGGGAACCTTACAAAAAGCGCAAAAAAAAACGAATCATGTACATGATTCGTTTCAGCAATGCGTAAAAAGCAACAGGTGTGTACTTATTTTTTATGCCTGGCTTCGTCAGATACCGACAGCTTTTTCCTTCCCTTGCCTCTTCTTGCAGCCAGAACTTTACGGCCATTGGCTGTAGCCATTCTGGATCTGAAACCATGCTTGTTGCTTCTTTTTCTTCTGGACGGCTGAAACGTTCTTTTCATGACAGTATATCTTTATTCCGTTATTATCTCTTGAATTCGGACTGCAAAAATAGCTTTTTTTTTATATATCAAAAAGAAATACAGGAAAAAAGAACATGTCTTTACGCTTTTCCCGTAAGGGGGAGGTATACGATTTTTTTTGTTTCAAAGAATGGCTCCGTAAAAAAATCAGAAATGTTGAATACTTCTATGCGGGGATGGAAGGGCTGTATTTCTTCCCTGAAGTCGCCGCCCTTGAGGTAAAGGATGCCGTTGGGACGGTCATTAAAATGATCGGCCGAGATTTTGTTCTCCACCCAGGTGTAAAATTTTGGAAAGCTGGTTACAGCACGGCTGGTTACGAAATGCCATTTTCCGTCAAGTTTTTCCGCCCTGGTGCATACAGCCTCGGCATTGCGAAGTTCAAGGGCAGCTATGAGGTTGTTAACAACCATAATCTTTTTGTTGATGGAATCAACGAGGGTAAAAGAAGCTTCCGGGAAAAGCACTGCCAGCGGTATGCCCGGGAAACCACCGCCGGTACCAACATCGAGGATGCGGCTTTGGGGTTTGAACGGTAAGACCTTTGCAATGACCAGTGAGTGAAGGATGTGGCGTTCATAAAGATGGGGCATATCTTTTCTTGAAACCAGGTTGATCTTCGAATTCCAGTCCAGGAAAAGTTCACCCAGCTGACGGAATTTTTCCTGTTGTTCACCGGACAGGTCCGGGAAATATTTCAGGAGAAGGTCCATGCGGGTGGTCAGATTTTTTCCGGTGTGTTTTTCAAAATGTTAAAAAGCAATTCTCTGGCCCTGAAGAGTTGTGCTTTTACAGTTCCGATAGGCAGATCGAGTTCCCTGGATATTTCTTCGTAGGAAAACTCTTTAAAATAGCGAAGCTCAACAAGCCGGCGGTAGCGGGGTTTCAGCTTTGATACCACCTCACGCATGATGGTTACCTTTTGTTGGTTAATCATGTGAAGTTCAGGGTCGGGCGATTCAGATTGAATAGATGCTGAAGGGCTTAGTGAATCGTCCTCATCAAAGGTATGATCGAGCGATACGGTGTTCCCTCTTTTCTTCCTGATAAAATCGATACAATTATTCGTTGCAATTTTGAAAAGCCAGGTACTGAACGCGTAATTCGGGGTATACTGGCTAATGTTTTTAAATGCCTTCCCGAATGCTTCAATGGTGAGGTCTTCAGCATCAATCGGGTTGTTTACCATTTTGAGAAGCATAAAATAGATGGTATCCCGGTACCGCCCCAGAAGTTCTGCAAAAGCCTTCTGGTCCCCTTTTTTAGCTTGTTCCACAAGCCTGAAATCCTGCTGAGCCTTATCTGACAGGTTAAGGTTTAATTCCATCTATTTCTTTTCCTTTCAATATAATTCCCAATGTGCATCAACCCGTAGAACAGGGGCACAAAAGGTTCAATCAGCAGCGAAGGTAAGAATAAATAGTTTTCGTACAAACGCCTGAAAGCAATATTAAAAATTATCGCTTTAGTGATTATCATCAGGATATAAACACCAATGACGTACAATTCTAAATCAGGTCTAAATAGAAGCAGCAGGAAACTAATATTTAAAAGTGTCCGCGAGAGATATTCGGTACCCAGTAATCTGCGTACCGATTGTTGATAAAATTTTCCGGTTGTTAAATGGCGTCTTTTTTGGGAGAACCAGTCTGACCATCTTTTTTCGGGTTCCGACCATGTTATACTTTCCAGGTGGTTTTCAACAACGGTATTATTTTTCGTTGAAGCTTCACCTACAAAAAGATCGTCATCGCCTGAGCGCAACCTGCTGTGTGAAGCAAAGCCTTTATGCTTAAAGAACAGACTCTTTTTATAGGCCAGGTTCCGGCCCACACCCATATAGGGCCTTCCATACCTTGCCAGCGCGGTATATTGCATGGCAATATAAGCTGTGTCAAAACGAATAAAGAGGTTTAACAGCCCTTTTGCTTTCTTGTACAAGCCAATACCGGTAACAATATCGACCTGGTCGTTGAAGTGCCTTACCATATAATGGATCCAGCTTTTCGAGGCGACCTCACAATCAGCGTCGGTGAATAGCAGATGTTCATTGGATGAAGCCTTGATACCGATGGTGAGTGCCAGTTTCTTACCATGACTGAATACCGGGTCTTTCTTGATTGTAGAAACTTTAAGTACCTTATATCTCTTCTGAAATGCGGCCAGAACCGTCTCTGTCTCATCTTCGGAACAATCGTTTACCACGATAACTTCGAAATCGGGGTAATCCTGTTCAAGTACAGAAGGGAGATGTTTCTCGAGGTTCACGGCTTCATTCCTGGCACAAATGATGACCGAAACCGGTGGCGTGCCCGTCGTTTTATTTTTCAGTGGCTTCGATTCTTTAGAAGCCCGGGTATATATAACCAGGTAATACCAGGCCTGGATAAAAAAGCTGACCAGGAATACTATGAGTAATGTCTTGGTATACAGATCGGTGTTTTGAATTAGGTAGTCCAATGATGTCTGAATTTTAGAAAGGCAATTTTAGAAAGATTTTTATCAGAACAAAACCAAATTAAGGGAAATTTTATTGTTTGGAAAAGGAAAAGAATGGTGACAGGAATTCCGATTGCCATCGGAGGAGACGAGAGATGGAAGAAGGGGAGGGCAGAGAGCATATTGCAAAGAGGGTAACAGGTAGCCCTTCATCGGTTAAGCTGTGCAGGACGATGGAGGTGTTCCGTTTTTTTGAATAATGAATAATGAACAGAAGAATTTCGAATTAGGAAGTCAGGCCTTGAGGGATTCAGCCGGACTTCGACATTCCTGCTTCGTTAAAGGTACGCAGGACGTAGTGGATATTCCGTTTTTATCGAGGTGTTTAAACCTTTCAGGATTGGCATTGACATCAGTGCCCAGCTTAATCCTTTCACCAATATCCCCGATTCTTTTTTATCTTTGCCCTTTATTTTCAAGACATGGAATTCAACGTAGAACACAACGATCCGGGATCGAAGGCCCGGGCAGGACGGATAAAGACAGCACATGGAGAATTTCCCACGCCGGTATTTATGCCGGTGGGAACGGCAGGCAGTGTAAAGGGTGTGCACCAGCGGGAATTGAAAGAAGAGGTTGGTGCCCCGATCATCCTGGGGAATACCTATCACCTTTTTCTGCGTCCCGGGCTGGACATTCTGAAAGCAGCCGGCGGGTTGCATAAGTTTATCGGCTGGGACCGGGCCATTCTTACCGACAGCGGCGGGTACCAGGTATTTTCACTGGCCGGGATCAGAAAAATAAAGGAAGAAGGAG
>DASQZK010000053.1:0-5876 GCA_035638735.1 Bacteroidales bacterium | reverse complement strand
CTTCGTAAACATTATGTCCTTCGAGCCTTGCTGGTTACCCCCTTCCTTATTGCCTTCCAAATAAAAGAGGGCATCCCAACCGGAATGCCCTCCCAAAAATAAAATTCATTTTTCCTACCAGATGATGGCCCTGTCTTTAACCGGAATATACATTTTAGAGTTTTCCGGGATGCTAAAGGCATCGTAGAAAGCCTGCAGGTTGGGAAGAGGACCGTTAACCCTGAAGCGGCCGAGTGAATGGACGTCTTCCTTGGTTCTGCGCAGGATTTCCTTGTCGGTGATGTTCTGTGCCCATACATGGGAATAGGCCAGGAAGAAGCGCTGTTCGGGTGTAAATCCGTTGATCTCTTTTTCCGGAGGATTTTTCTCCCAGGCTTTCTGAAGGGCGGTATAAGAAATGTTGAGACCGCCCAGGTCGGCGATATTTTCACCAATAGTGAGTTCACCGCTGGCTTTAGTGGTATCGAGAACGTTATACTGGTCAAACTGGTCGATGAGCACCTGGGCGCGTTTGGTGAATTTATCAGCATCATCGCTGGTCCACCAGTCGCGGAGATTACCGTCTTTGTCGTACTGCCTGCCCTGGTCGTCGAAGCCGTGGCTCATTTCGTGACCAATTACCACGCCAATAGCGCCATAGTTAACAGCGTCGTCAGCATCGAGATAGAAAAACGGCGGCTGAAGAATACCTGCCGGGAAGACGATCTCATTACGGCTGGGGCTGTAATAGGCATTGACTGTTTGTGGAGTCATGCCCCATTCGTTGGGATCCACGGGCTTTCCAATTTTATTTACGTCGTAAAGGAAGTTAAAATGGGCAGCTCTTCTGACATTTTTGTAGTATGAATCATTTTTCACTTCCAGGTCTGAATAATCTCTCCATTCATCGGGATAACCAATCTTGACATTCATAGCCTCGAGCTTTTTCAAAGCTTCTTCTTTGGTGGGTTCGCTCATCCATTCAAGGGTGTTGATCCTGTCACCGAGGGCCAGTTTCAGGTTTGACACAAGGTCCAGCATTCTTTCCTTGGCTTCAGGTGGGAAGTGCTTTTCCACGAACATCTCGCCAATAGCTTCACCCAGGGCATAATCTTCTGAATTAACCACCCGTTTCCAGCGGGGACGGTTTACTTTCCGCCCCGAGAGATACTTGCCGTAAAAATCGAAGTGGGCATCAACCAGGTCTGAACTTAACAGAGGAGCGGCCTGGTTTACGAGGTTCCACTTGAGATAAACCTTCCAGTTGTCGACAGGCAGGTCATTCATCATGGTACTGACTTCCTTGAAGAATTCAGGCTGGCCGACATTGATCTCTTCGAGACCCGGGAGTCCGAGTTCCTTGAGGTAGCCGTCCCAGTTGAAGTTCGGGCTCATGGTTTCAAGTCCGGCCAGGGTCATTTTATTATACGTGGCATGTGGGTCACGCCTTTCAAGCCTGGTCATAGACGCATTGGCCAGTCGCGTTTCCATTTTCATGATAAGGTCGGCATCGGCAGCTGCTTTCTCCTGGCTTTCACCGGCCAGCCCCATCATTTGTGCTATGTATTTCACGTAGGTTTCCCTGATCTCTTTGGCTTTTGGATCCTGGTCGCGGTAATAATTAACATCGGTCAGTCCGAGTCCTCCCTGGTACAGGTTGGCTATGACCATTTCACTGTTCTTCCTGTCGGGGGCTCCGTAAAGATAGAACAACACCGGGTTGCTTCCGGTATGCCATTCCGAGATAAGATCCTGGATGTCATCGATGGTTTTGGCTCCCTGGATTTTTGCCAGGTCTTCATTGAGAGGGGTAATGCCCTGTTCGTCAATCTTAAGAGTGTCCATGCCGGTTTTGTAGTACGTCCCGACTTTGTAGGCAATGCTGCCATTTTCACCAGGCTTGGCAGCGGCTTCTTCAATAAGTGTCCTGACCATTTTCTGGTTGTCTTCACCCAGCTTGTCGAAAGCACCGTACCTGGAGAATTCACCCGGCAGGGGATTGTTTTTTAGCCACCCGCCGTTCGCATAAATATAAAAATCATCACCCGGTTTTACCGAGGTGTCCATGTTTGATCTGTCTAACGCCATATCTTGTGTTGT
This sequence comes from Bacteroidales bacterium, assembly GCA_035638735.1. Classification (GTDB taxonomy): domain Bacteria; phylum Bacteroidota; class Bacteroidia; order Bacteroidales; genus DASQZK01. The sequence continues at coordinate 3,797 of DASQZK010000053.1, read as the reverse complement.
ACAACTGTAATTTGCAATAATTCCAATAACTGATAATACTAACAATACGTTTTTCATCTTGTTTTTATTAATTAAACTGTGATATGGTATCCACGATAATACTGATGGCTTCTCTCAGCTGTTCTTCTGTTATAACGAGCGGTGGAGCAAAGCGGATAATATGATCGTGTGTGGGTTTGGCAAGAAGTCCGTTCTCTTTGAGAGCAACACAGATATCCCAGGCCGTCTTCCCGTTCCTGGGTTTAATGACGACAGCGTTCAGCAGTCCTTTTCCCCTTACGAGGTCAACCATACCGGAGTCGATTTTCTTAAGCTCTTCCCTGAAGATTTTGCCGAGTCGCTCTGCATTTTCAGCCAGTTTCTCATCTTTAATGACGGAGAGGGCAGCAATAGCCACTTTGGCAGCCACCGGGTTTCCACCAAAGGTCGATCCGTGTTCACCGGGTTTGATGGTAAGCATGATCCCGTCATCGGCAAGAACAGCCGAAACCGGGTAAGCACCTCCCGAAATGGCTTTGCCGAGAATCAATACATCGGGTCTTACACCCTCGTGATCGCAGGCCAGTAATTTACCTGTACGGGCAATGCCTGTCTGAACTTCGTCGGCAATGAACAATACATTTTTTGCTTTACACAGGTTATATGCTTTTTTCAGGTAGCCGTCTTCAGGGACATAAACCCCGGCTTCACCCTGGATAGGTTCGACGAGGAAACCAGCTACATCCGGATCTTCAAGGGCTTTCTCGAGTGCAGGAATGTCATTATATGGTATCTTGATGAAACCAGGTGTGTAAGGACCATAATCACGGTAGGCATCGGGATCGGTCGACATCGAAACGATGGTGACGGTGCGGCCGTGGAAATTACCTTCACAGACAATAATTTTGGCCTGATTTTCTTTAACGCCTTTTTTTTGGTAAGCCCATTTACGGCACAACTTGATTGCCGTTTCGTCACCCTCTGCTCCCGAGTTCATGGGCAGTACTTTATCGTATCCGAAATAGGAGGTTACGAATTCTTCGTATTCGCCAAGCACTGAATTATAGAAAGCCCTGGAGGTAAGGGTAAGCTTTTTCGACTGTTCAACCATGGCATCGATGATCCTCGGGTGACAATGACCCTGGTTAACGGCTGAATAGGCCGATAGGAAATCAAAATAGCGTTTTCCTTCCACATCCCAGACAAAAATGCCTTCGCCTTTGTCCAGAACCACCGGAAGCGGATGATAATTATGGGCACCATACTTATCTTCCCTCGAAATATAGTCCTGAGTGTTCATTCCTGTTGATTATTAAAGGTTCATGATTCGATTAAAACGTTCAAAAGTAGTGGAAACATTTCAGAAAAAATACGAATAACGAAAAAATAGAAACAACTCCATACTTTTCCTGAATGATTTATAACATAAAGGATTGAGGCAGTCGCCAAATGTGTCACTATTTTTCGCTTGTTGCCGATCGCGATGAACGCGTTTTGCCTCAATATGACGATGAAACAGGGGTCCTTTTTTGAGACCGGTTCCGGGAAATCGGACGATCTAAAACTTCGCCATCAGTTTTACATTAAAAAGTCGGGAGGTAAGATAATTGGGAACGCCAAATACGCCGGTCTGGTTGTCCTGGTTCGATACGGTTTGCACCCAGAGGTACGACACGGTGTTGTTGATGCCGAACAGGTTGAAAATCTCGCCACTAATCCATATATCGTTGAAATACCGGAAGGGATTTCCCGGCTTGAGTGGTGTCGATGCTTTTTTCAGGACTTTTGAAAATCCGATGTCCACACGGCGATATGGTGGTAACCTGAAAACCTGGTCGTAACGGTTTTTGTCAGGCGAGCTGTAAGGCAGCCTTGACCCATAAAGGAAATTGAGGTGTACCTTGATATCGGGGTTATTGGGGAAATAATCCTGGAAATACAATCCGAAATTCATCAACTGGTCGGTTGGCCGGGGGTAATATCCGGGATAGACAACCTGCGTAATACCCTGGTCGTTCGTTTCGATATAGGAGTCGTTTTTAATGTCTTCCCTGGTTCTCAGGAAAGAGAGGCTGACCCATGATTCGGCGCCTTTTACGAAATCCCCGTTTAATTTAAAATCGATGCCGGTAGCATATCCTTTCGCCAGGTTTTGACCGGCATATCGAATCCTGACGTTATCGATCTTGTAAGGGACAAGGTCATCGAGATACTTGTAAAAGAGCTCACTTGTAAACTTGAAAGGCCGGTCCCAGGCCGAGAAGATATAATCGCCGCCCAGCACCAAATGGATGGACTTTTGTGCCCTGAGATCGCGGTTAATCCTGCCCGAAGGATTTCGCATCTCCTTATAGAATGGGGGCTGGTAATAAATGCCGGATGAAAAATGGAACATGATATCACGTTCCCAGTCGGGTTTGACGCTGAACGAGGCCCGCGGACTGAACAGAAACTGGTGGTTAAGCCAGAGATATGTCCCCCTGACCCCTGCGGTAATATAATACTCGTTCCTGTTTCCCCTGAATCCCCAGGTATCCTGCAGAAAAGCTGAAAGCCTTGTACTATTAAGATGATTATTCGCCTTAATAAGATCGAACACCCTGGTACTGTCACCATTATTGGGGATTGAAAAGCCGGCTGAATCGATAAACTGCCATTCGCTTAACTGATCGAATATCCGGTCGTATTCAAATTTTGTTCCCCACTTCACCTTATGCCTGAGGCCATTATATTCGCCAATGTGGGAGGCAGAGTAAACGTAAGCATTGAGGTAATTCCTGGCGTGGTTAAGAAATGACCCGATGCCGATGTTCAGAATACTGTCGCCATAGGTATCGGAGCCGACGGTATTGTCGAGCTCATTCAGGAGATACTGGCCGAGAATATCGAAACGCTCATATTCGATGGTTGAAAAAGCGCTGCCGATGAATTTCAGTCTCAGGTTTCGGTTAGGTTTGTAAGTCAGTGATGTAGCCCCAAAATACGTGTCAAACCGGTCGGTTTCGTTACCATCAAAATAAATAACCAGGTTATAGGGCTGTTTAGAGGTTCCGAATTCGGTGGTCCTGGTTTCAGGGATGAAACGGTACTGGTTTACAGCCACATTACCGAGTACGCTAAGGTCGAGCTTGTCGCTGAGTTTATAGGTTAGCAGACCCTGGAAGTCGGAGAAACGGGGTTTATATTCCCCTTTGGTCTCGAGACTTTTAAGCAGGTAAGCCGTCGTTTTATAGCGAAAGCCTCCGAGGAAGGTGAGCCTGCGGTTTTTCGAGATACCTTCAAGATGTGCTGATCCTCCCAGCAGGCTCATGGATACGGAACCGGCAAATTTTTCAGGTGTGCGGTAGGTAATGTCTAGAACCGAGGACATCTTATCGCCGAAGCGGGCAGCAAATCCACCCGCTGAAAACCGGATGGACGAAATAAGATCGGAATTAATGAAACTAAGACCTTCCTGTTGTCCTGACCGGACCAGGAAAGGCCGGTAAATTTCAATATCGTTAACATATACCAGGTTTTCATCGTAGTTACCGCCCCGTACGGAATACTGAGAGCTAAGCTCATTGTTGGACGAAACCCCGGGCAGGGTTTTAATGATGGACTCGACAGATCCGTTAGCTGTGGGCATCATGTTCATCGATTTGATGTCGATGGTCCGTAAGGTGGTAGCTCTTTCCTGCCGGGCACTTACCGATACCTCGTCAAACTCGCGCACTTCGGTCTGGAGGACAAAGTCAAGTTCTTTTTGTTCCCCTTCCTGTAAGGTTATTTCCGATGATTTGGTGCGAAAACCGATGCAGGACACGACAATGTTAACC
>DASQZK010000052.1:0-3250 GCA_035638735.1 Bacteroidales bacterium | reverse complement strand
GAAGCATCTCTACTGCGGGGTATCTGTTCTCGCGGGTCACCGGATCCCGGTCGGCCATGAGGGCGCCAATCTCCACGCCCCTTATCCCGGCCTCGAGGTATAATTCCACGGCCAGTGTCTGGGCAACGAACTCTTCCCTTGGTATTTGGGGGAGGAACCGGGTGGCATCGACGAATACGGCATGTCCGCCTGCCGGTAGCTGAACAGGAATGCCACAGGAGGTGAGCTTTTCGCAGAGGTATGCGACCTGGCCGGTTCGTGAGGCCAGGTATTCCGGGTTCAGCGACTCCCTCAGGCCCACGGCAAGTGCGGCCATATCCCGGCCGGCCATTCCACCGTATGTGAGATAACCTTCGAACATGATGTTGAAGGTAGTTGCTTCCCGGTATGTTTTTTCATCACGAAAACCTATCAGTCCGCCGATATTGACAATGCCATCCTTCTTACTGCTCATGGTCATGCCGTCGGAATAAGAGAACATCTCACGAACGATTTCTGCCACTGTTTTGTCCGAATAGCCTTCTTCACGGGTTTTGATAAACCAGGCATTCTCGGCGAACCTTGCAGCATCTATGTAAAGAGGAATGCCATATTTGTCGGCCAGTTGTCTTACCGCCTTCATATTGGCCATTGAGACAGGTTGTCCGCCGGAAGTGTTACAGGTGGCTGTTACGATTATCATCGGGATCCTGGCGACGGGATTATTACGCAGTACCTCTTCGAGCTTTTCAGTATCAACATTGCCCTTGAAGGGGTAGAGTGATGACGTATTGCCGGCTTCATCGACGGTACAATCGACAGCTGTTGCCTTTCTGAATTCGATATGTCCTTTGGTAGTATCGAAATGGGCATTTCCCGGGACCAGGTCACCTTCTTTTACCAGGGCCGAGAACAAGACGTTTTCGGCAGCTCTTCCCTGGTGGGTAGGCAGAAAATACCGGAATCCGAAAATGTCGTTGACAGCTTCTTTGAGCTGGTAATAAGAGGCCGATCCGGCATAACTTTCATCCCCGGTCATCAGGGCGCCCCATTGGTCCTGGCTCATGGCACCGGTACCCGAGTCGGTGAGCAGATCGATATATACCTGGCTGCTTCTCAGGTTAAAAAGGTTAAATCTTGCTTCTTCAATCCATCCGGCACGCTGCTGCGGCGTGCTCCTGCGGATATGTTCAATCATTTTAATTTTATACGGTTCAGCGAACGGAAGATCCATGTCGGATAGAATTTCTTTACGTGAATAAATTGATAATGGAAATCAAACAGAAAAGGGTGTGTCAAGTAGGATGAATTCATCCTGTCTGACTTTAAAAGGATGCTAACAATGGATCATAAAGGCATCCCTGTCTTTAATGTTAACCCAGATATGTTTATGGTCTGAACGCATGATGTGGTGAAAATGATCTTTAACTTTTCAGCGCAAAAATAACAATTACCACAGGCTTAATCCGGAAAAATGATGGTGTTTCTCAGCAGGGTCACGAGCCGGAAAGGTTCCCGCCCGACAGGTCATCGAGATATTTGTTGTAATAGTCCTCGTAGAGATCTGTTTTGACCTTTTCTGCTTTCTCCTGCCGGGCTTTGTACTCCGATCCGCTTTCGCCTTTTTGTCGTGGAAGGAAGATATCCATGCTGTTCATTTTTTCGATGATCTGCGGACTGTAGTAGTAGTCGGCAACGATCTCTTTGGAATATCGCCATATCTTAATGGTTTTATCCTGTGAACCCGAGGCGAAGCGTTTACCGTCGGGAGAAAAGGCGACATGGGTAACCGGTGCTTCGTGGTCAATGAAGACATAAATCGATTTTCCCGTGGCCACTTCCCATAACCGGATCTCCTGGTCGAGGGAAGAACTGAGGAGATGCAGCCCGTCGGGGGAGAAAGTGATGTCGATGACATATTGATTGTGGCCTTTGAGTGTCTGGCTCAGTTGGCCGGTTTCCAGGTCGTAGATATGGATGGTCTTATCTTTACCGCAGCTGGCCAGCAATTTACCGTCGGGACTGAATTCCACGTCGTAAATGTCGCTATCGTGCCCCGGGAGGCTCATCAGCTCTTTTCCTGTTGAAGCATCCCATATTTTTATGGTATGATCACCCGATCCGCTGGCAATGCGCTTACCGTCCCTGCTGAAGCAGACGGCCATGGCAACGTCATCGTGGCCCTTGAAGTTTCTTATCACTTCACCCTTAAGGACGTTCCACTGCTTGAATATTTTACTGATGGCTCCGCTAACCATGAATTCTCCCGTACTGTCAATGTCGACCGACACGATGGTAGTGGTATGATCCTTCAGGTTATAAATCTGTTTCCCTTCAGGCGACCATATTTTGATGGTATTATCCCCGGCAGTAAGGAAATAGCGGCCTTTCGGATCAAAGGCAACCGCATTAACGGCTTTCCAGTGGCCTTCAACCTTAAGTTCTTCTTTTTCAGAGGCTACGTCATATATCCTGGCGGATCCGTCGCTGTACCCTGCCAGTATCTTTGATCCGTCGGGGGAGAAGGTAACACAGTTTACGCCGTCTCTATTTCTGATGTTCTTAAGAAGGTACGGATCTTCCTGGGCAAACAGGCTGAGGCTGAAAAACAATAATGCGATTGGCAGGAATGATTTTTTCATAACATTTCGGGCTTTGAAGGGCAATGGATATATTCTGAAAGCACTTCTGCAACCGGGTTTTACCCCGATTTTACCAGAAAGTTACAAAAAATGGCAGCTATTTAAACAGGATGTCGCTAATATTAAAGACGGCAAAGATGAGGCTGGCAATACCATTCAGTGTGAAAAATGCCACGTTCAGCCTGCTAAGGTCTTCAGGCCTTACGATCAAATGCTGGTAGGCGAGCAGTCCGGCGAAGATGAACGACCCGATCCAGTAGAGCATGCCAAATCCGGCAACGTAACCGATAATGACCACCATGGCGGCTGAAACGATGTGGGTGATAACAGAAAGACGTATGGCCCCTTTACGGCCGAGGAAGACGACCATGGATTTCAGCTTCATATTCTTGTCAAAATCTTCATCCTGCAGGGCATAAAGCATGTCGAAGCCGCTGACCCAGAACAGGACCAGGATGGAATAAAATACGGGCAGCAGGCTGAAGCTGCCTGTTACGGAAAGGTAGGCTCCGATAGGTGCCAGCGATAAACCGATGCCGAGCACAAAATGACAGAGGCTGGTATATTTTTTTGTCAGGCTGTAACCCAGAATGACAAGCAGGGCAATTGGCGAGAGATAAAATGTTAGA
>DASQZK010000051.1:0-3961 GCA_035638735.1 Bacteroidales bacterium | reverse complement strand
ACAGGATGCTTTGCTCAACCTCCGTGATTAAGAAGATTGAATATTCACCCCAATCCATTGAATATTCAACCTATGATGGTACCTCCCATGAGGAATTCAGGCTGACTTCCAAACCCGAATCTATTATTCTGGGTGAAAATAGGCTCCCGGAGAAAAGTGCGACGCCGGACGATGGCTCCGGCTGGACATGGAAGGCCCTTGATAAAGGAGGCGTGCTCAGGGTTTGGCACAAAAATGCGGACAAGGTGACGATCAGGCTGTGAAATTTTTTACTGCTGACCGGAAGTATGTCGCTTGTATCATTATCATTCATCTTAGAGGGTGTCTCAAAAGTAAATATCTCAGATCATGAACGTTCAGATTAAAAGTAAAGCACTTCAGAATCACCTTTTCACCGTAATAACCATGGTCCAAAAGTCCCCTTTCATGGGATTTAGGGGTAGGTAGGTAGGTATGTATTACAAATGAGGCCACTTTCGAGACCGCCTTATAGTTACAGGTATAGAAGAAATTTCCCAATAACCAACTAAAAAACATACCCATGAAAAACCGTTTATTTATGTTACTGGCGGCTTTTGCTGTTACGGCATGCCAGCCGGAAACAAAAAACCTGACGAACACGAAAAATACCAATGAGCCCATGAACGTCCTTTCCCTGATGAAAAAGCACATCCTGCTCGATTCGTCCAAAATGCTTTTTGATGAGAAGGTGACCGCCGAAAATTTTAAACGGGACTGGACTGTTCATCATAGTGAATGGAAGGTTGAGGATGGGTGGCTGGTTGGTCGCAACCGGGGTAACTGGCCGGGGATGGCTATACTAAAGCAGGAATTCCCCGGCAACGTGCTGGTTGAATTTGATGCTTCCACTATTGCCCCTTCAACCCACGACATAAACGTGATGTGGAACGGGGAGTGGATCGAAGATAAAGACCAGCGGGGTATGGCTTATGTGGCGGGTTTGCAGGGCTGGTGGACCGGTAAGGTCGGCATTGAGAAATCGCCCGAGTACAAATTCATGACCGGTACACCACTGTTTGATTTCGTGCCCGGCAAATTATATCATATCCAGGCCGGTAGTATTGATGGTCATTGTTTCATCTTTGCCAATGGTCAACTGCTATTGGAAACCATAGATCCCAATCCTGTTGATAACCAAAAATACACGCATGTCGGCTTCGAGGCCTATTCCAGTGCTATTCGTATTAAGAATATCCGGATACGGCAAATTTACTGGAAGCCCGATAAAATGTCTTATGAACCGGAGTTTTAGGAGAAACATTGAGGCTGTTCAGTATGTCCCTGCGATAAGGGAGGTGACACGTCCCAACAACAGAGGACATACTGAACAGCCTCATCACATTTTTACAGCAATTCGCCTGAGTAAATAATCATCTCCCCGGGAAGATTATCCAGAACGGGTACACCGGGAAACAGTCCGAAAACCGATGATCCGCTGCCACTCATCGAGGCATAGGCAGCACCTGCTGCATAAAGTAGTTTCTTCAGGGTAGCTATTTGCGGGTGGATAATGAATACCGTTTTTTCAAACTGGTTTTCCAGTCGGTTTTTCCAGTCGGTTACAGGTCGCGACAGCGTAGCAATGATATCTTCACCCGGAGGTGCAGGAACAACGCCGGCGTAGGCTTCCTTAGTCGATACGTGGAGCCCGGGATTTAGCAGAACAATGTGGAGGTTGTTGCTGCCGGTTTGAACAGGGGTAAGGATCTCACCTCTTCCCGTGGCCAGTGCGGGTCTGTTACTGATAAAAAAGGTGCAATCGCTGCCCAGCCTGGCGGCGTATAACTCCAGTTTTTCAGTGTTCAGTCCAAGGCTGAAGTGGTCGTTGAGCGTTTTCAACATGAAGGCCGCATCGGAGGATCCGCCACCGAGTCCGGCACCTGTTGGGATAGATTTATGCAGGTGGACATGCAGAGGCGGAATATCGAAATTTAGGCGTAACAGGTCCAGGGTCCGCATGACGAGGTTATCGGTGCTGCCGGCCCCGGTTTCGAGACCCGTGGTATCCAACTGGTCATGGTCCGATTCTACAAATTCGAGAATGTCGGATGGTCCGCAGGGAAGCATTACCGTTTCAATAGTATGAAATCCATCCGTTCTTTTACCGGTGATGTAAAGTCCGAGATTTATTTTTGCGTTGGGAAAACTGATCATGGCTTGTAGCTAAGGCGTTTCAAAAACTGTGTTAAAATTCCGATTTTTTTTAAACAATTGTTAATAATAAAATATTTATTCCTGTTTAAAAAGTATGCCCGAATGATTTTCATGCCCGGGTTAAATATGGTTACCTTTAGCCTTTGAAAAAATGTACTATTATGGCAGTAAAAACGACCAAAAAGGATAACGGGCTTAACAGGCTTAATGTTGAATACGGCAAGATGCCTCCCCAGGCCCTGGAGTTGGAGGAAGCGGTTATCGGGGCCATCATGATCGAAAGAGATGCCATTCTTTCTGTGCTTGACATCCTGAAGCCTGAAAGTTTTTACAAGGAAAGTCACCAAACCATATACAGGGCTATTGTTAATCTCTCGATGAACGAGCAGCCTATCGACATTCTCACGGTAACCGAAGAGCTGAAAAGGACCGAGGAGCTCGAAGAGGTGGGTGGTGCATTACATATCACCCAGCTTACCGACCGTGTAGCTTCTGCTGCTCACCTGGAATTTCATGCACGTATCGTGGCTCAGAAATATATCCAACGTGAACTTATCCGTGTTTCTTCAGAGATACAGAGCAAAGCCTATGACGAAAGTATCGATGTGGATGAACTCCTCGATTTTTCAGAGGCCCAGCTGTTTGAAATAGCAGAAGGAAACATTAAGAAAGAAACGACCAGGATAAACCTGCTTATTAAAGATGCCATTCACCAGATTGAAGAGGCTTCGAAACGTGAAGACAGCCTGAGTGGTGTTCCTTCGGGGTTCACCAAGCTGGACAGGCTGACCTCCGGCTGGCAGCGATCCGACCTCGTGATCCTGGCTGCCCGTCCTTCAATGGGAAAAACAGCCTTTGTGCTTTCAATGGCCAGGAACATGGCCGTGGAGCATAAACGATCGGTTGCCGTGTTCTCTCTCGAAATGGCCTCCATCCAGCTGGTTAACAGGCTCATCGTTAGTGAGACAGAACTTCCGTCGGACCGGATTCGTAACGGACGGCTGGAACCCTGGGAATGGGAGCAGCTCGACTACAAAATCAAAAACCTGGTTGAAGCACCAATCTTTATTGATGATACACCTGGTATTTCGGTTTTTGAACTCCGTGCTAAGTGCCGGAGACTGAAAAATCTGTACGATGTTGAAATCATTATCATTGACTACCTCCAGCTTATGACAGGTCCGTCCGACAAGGGCAGCCGTGAACAGGAGGTAAGTAATATCTCCCGGTCGCTGAAAGGTATCGCCAAGGAACTGAATGTGCCTATCATTGCTCTTTCACAGCTGAACAGGAGCGTTGAAATGCGTACCGGTAACAAGCGTCCTCAGCTATCCGACCTTCGTGAATCGGGGGCTATTGAACAGGACGCCGACCTTGTGCTTTTTATCCACAGACCGGAAAAATACGGCATTGACCAGGACGAAGAAGGAAACTCGCTGAAAGGCATCGCTGAAATTATTGTGGCTAAACACCGTAACGGTGCCATTGGCGACGTTACTCTTAAATTTAAAGATGAGTTTGCCAAGTTTACCGACCTTGAAGATGTTGAGCCTATTTTTGACGATTCGAGCGATGCAGGGATGGTAACCTTTGGCTCGAAAATTAACCACGAGGTGGGCGGAAACAAAAAAGGGGGTAGCGATGATTTCAATCTCGGCACCAATACCAATTTCGACGATCAGCCTTTCTGATCAGAGAAATTTCTCAAGGTCTTTCAGAGCAGATATCTCGAACGTAGCACCGGCTTTATGTCCGGCTGCCCCAGGGTTAAAATATACAGTATCCA
>DASQZK010000050.1:0-2894 GCA_035638735.1 Bacteroidales bacterium | reverse complement strand
GCTCTACCCCTCGGTCCCCTGGAAGGGGAAGCCAGCCGCACATACCAATGATAAGTATCGTTAACATCCAGTGAATGTGTAACTTGTCATCTAAGCTTTACGACTCTGCCCGGTCAGGGTTTGGGCTTCGGAATGACAGTTGCCCGTAACATTATGTAATTACAGTCATTTTTCAAAAGCACTTAATAATAAGGGCATAAATCAGTTTTACAGTATCTTACGGTTTTGAAAGCTGTAAAAAATGAGACTAATCTTTACCTGCCAACATTTACATGTATAAAAAACCGGCACCAGTGAAGTTATATGCCAACAGCATTTACCAATTAAATAATAAGTGTGTAATATTTATACATACTTTGTGTAATTATTACACAAACGGTTTAATGACACATTTTCCTGGTGAGACTTCAATGATGTGAGAATACAAAAAAACGCTATGTATATATCTCGTCCATCTTGGAAAGATTATAAACAAGGTTCCCGATTTTCGACGTAATCGCTTCGAAATATCGTTCACCTTTCTCTCTGCTTGCCTGTGAAGGATCTCCTATCCCCGTATCGGCGGTGACAGATGTCCATTGCCTTTCTGCCCAGGCCCAGGGCTCATTCAGTTCATCAACACTGAATTTCTTATGGGAACCATCGCCTGCTTCACGAAGCGGCAATACCAGTTCCGGTTCGAGGTACAACATCAGGCTTGTCTCGGCCTCGTCGGCATGATCACCGTCATTGGTCAGTATCCCTCTCTTCTCTATACTTTGAAACCAGTTGCATGAAGCCAGGAAAAGTTCCGGATGCTTACTTCCCTCTTCCCGGAGTATCTGCTTAAAATCGTTTCCTCCGTGACCGTTCAGGATTAAAAGTTTTTTAATTCCCTGTTTTGCCAGGCTCTCTGTAATGTCGTGAATCACGGCGGCCTGCGTTGAAGGATTCATGTTGATTGTTCCCGGGATATTCATCTGCCCCGTATTTACCCCGAAGGGAACGACTGGTAATACCACTGGCCTCGCCCCCCTGTTCCAGGCGATTCTTGCTGATTCTTCAGCAATAGCCCCGGCCTCAAATATATCGGTTCCATAAGGCAAATGAAAGTTATGGGCTTCCGTAGCTCCCCAGGGAAGTACGGCCAGTTCAATATCAAGTTCCTTAACTGTCTTCCAGTTCGTTTGGGCTAATATGTAAGGTTTTCGTTCCATCAAAAAACGGATCAACAAAACCCGTTACACAAGGTTCTGCTATGAAATCTTCAATCCCTCAACGGGGTGCAACACTATCCCATCAGGCCGGCTATCTGTTTCTCGAGCGTCGCGATCTTATTTTCCGCATCGGCCTTTTTTTCATTCTCCCGTTCCACGACTTCGGCCGGTGCATTATTCACAAATCGTTCGTTCGAAAGCTTCTTCATTACCGATTTAAGAAAGCCCCGTGTATATTCGAGCTCCTTGTTGAGCTTTTCCAGTTCCTCGGCAATATTCAGCCGGCCTTCAAGGGGGACATAATATTCCGTATTCTTCACAATGAAAGAGACTGCGTCTGTTGGTTTTTCCCCGATAGCGGTTATCTCGCTCAAATTGGCCAGCTTACTGATAAGATGATCGAAGTCGTTGATGTATACACCGTCACTGACGATATAATTAAGGGTAAGCTGATCTTTCATCGGCAGGTTCTTCTCACTGCGAATGTTCCTTACCGAGGTAATCACCTGCTTTACGTGCTCAAACCGGGTTACAAGGTCACTGTCGATATTACCGGCTCCCGGAATTTTTGAAGTCATCAGGCTTTCCCCGTCCTTCCGTTCATTGGTAAGATGCCAGACCTCTTCGGTAATGAAGGGCATGAAGGGATGGAGTAGTGCCACCAGTTTTTCAAGATAACCAATGGTTGACTTATACGTTTGTGCATCAACAGGTTTTTGGTAAGCCGGCTTAACAGCTTCCAGATACCACGATGAGAACTCGTCCCAGACTAATTTATATATGGTCATCAGGGCGTCAGACAGCCGGTAGGCGGAAAACTGATCATTTAGCTGCAAAATGGTTTCATTCAGCTTACTTTCAAACCAGGTTGCAGCCATCCGGGCCTCTTCGGGCTGGCTGAGGTTTTCATCAACCGTCCACGATTTCACCAGTCTGAAAGCGTTCCATATTTTATTTCCGAAATTGCGTCCCTGTTCGGTAAGACTCTCATCGAAGAGGATATCATTCCCTGCCGGTGAACACAGGAGCATGCCGACCCGAACCCCGTCGGCCGTATATTTTTCTATCAGTTTAAGTGGTTCGGGAGAATTTCCCAGCGACTTGGACATTTTTCGTCGCTGACTGTCTCTGACAATACCTGTCAGGTACACATTTTTGAATGGTTTTTCGTCCATATATTCATAGCCAGCAATAATCATACGAGCGACCCAGAAAAATAAAATCTCGGGAGCTGTCACCAGGTCGTTGGTCGGGTAATAGTAGTTGATATCTTTATTGCCGGGATGAACGATACCGTCGAAAACAGAAATCGGCCACAACCAGGAGGAGAACCATGTATCGAGAACATCTTCATCCTGCCTGAGGTCTAGTTCAGTCAGGTCGTTATGACCTGATTTTTTCCTGGCAAGAGTGAGGGCTTCTTCGATGGTTGCCGCCACAACAAAATCGTTTGGTGCAGGGTTCACCCCATAATAATAAGCCGGTATGCGATGGCCCCACCACAACTGCCGTGAGATACACCAGTCCTTGACATTCTCCATCCAATGCCGGTAAGTGTTCTTGAATTTGGCCGGATGAATTTTTACATCATCATTCATTACAGATTCCAGGGCCGGTTGAGCAAGTTCCTTCATTTTAAGGAACCACTGAACAGATAATTTCGGCTCTATAACGGCATCGGTACGCTCAGAAAAACCA
>DASQZK010000049.1:0-5520 GCA_035638735.1 Bacteroidales bacterium | reverse complement strand
AACCATGTGTGTCACAGTCTCGAAGGCTCCGTGGTAATCGTCCAGTTTCACAGTGCTTACACCAAGAGCATCGTCAACACGGTCGAACATCAGGATGGTCATCCCACGGCTGACCAGGTCCTGAATGTGTTTCATGCTTTTTGTTCCTGCAGCAAGAGAAATGAACAGAGCGTCGGTTCTCATATCCGAAAGTGTTTGCAGGCCCTGCATCTCTTTCTCACCGTCTTCCATGCTCTGGTATATCATGAGGTTAAAGCCGGCATGGTTAAGGATCTCTTCCATGCCACTGATGACACCTGAGAAGAAAAAGCGGTTGATACGCGGTATGACCACGCCGATGGTCTTGCTGGTGCCTTTGCGCAGTGAAGTGGCAATATTGTTGGGGTGGTAGCCTTTTTCGCGGGCCATTTTCATAACGGCTTCACGGGTTGCTTTGCTGATGCGGGGATTGTCATTCAGCGCACGCGATACCGTTGAGGGAGATACCTCAAGTATTTTAGCAATATCGTGTATGGTGATGTTTTTATGACTCATTATGCGCAATCGATTGCACAAAGATATAAAAATAGTTGAAAGAAGTAAAGGAGTGGTAAAAAAGACATCGCCCTGAGAGATGGGCGGAGAAAGCAGAGAAAAGGGTCGTACGCGGTGAGCTGCGAGAGGGAAGAACAAATTCCGCTTTGTCCTGTTCTTCCTTACATATATTTTAATATGAAGTTATTCCATCCTGAAGTATTCCAGGGCAGCCTGCAGAAAAACCATTATTTTGAAGGTTGGTATCTCAAACATGTATCCCCTGATCTCAAGCATGTGTTTTCCTTTATTCCCGGGGTGTCACTCACCAGAAACGATCCGCATGCCTTTATCCAGGTTATCAACGGCGTTTCCGGGAAATCATGGTATGCCCGTTACCCGGTGTCGGATTTTCAGTGGCACAGGAAACACTTCTGGGTGCAGGTAGGCCGGTCGGTATTTTCGAGAGAAGGCTCCGACATTAACATATCCACTGGAGGTGTGAAGATCATTGGTCAGATTACCTATGAAAATAGCGTAACATTCCCGTCGTCGTTATTATCACCGGGAATTATGGGCTGGTACTCTTTTGTCCCCTATATGGAGTGCAAGCATGGTGTGGTATCGGCCGACCACCATCTTGGCGGGGCTTTGCGTGTTGATGGTGAAACGGTCGGTTTTACCGGGGGGAAAGGCTATATAGAGAAAGACTGGGGCACATCGTTTCCTGCAGCCTGGATTTGGCTTCATTCAAATACCTTCATACGGGATGAGGCTTCGGTCATGCTTTCCATTGCCAGGATTCCATGGATGGGCAGTTATTTTATGGGCTTCCTTTGTTTTCTGTATGTGGAAGGGAGATTCCATCTGTTTTCGACCTATAACGGCTCAAGGATTATCGGAGCTGTGAAGAATGGTAAAGATATCGACATTCATCTTTCGGGTAAAAAGCAACACATTTTTTTTCATATTCATCCGAAAAAATCCGGAATGTTGCGGGCTCCTGAACATGGCGAGATGAAAAGAAAAATCAAAGAAAGTGTCGATTCGAACGTGATGGTGCGACTCGAAGACAATGCCGGCCGTATCCTGTTTATGGATGAAGGAGTGCGGACGGGTCTTGAGGTTACTGAGCATATTTTTGATTTGCTGGCTGAGGAAAACAATGCCGGCTGATTTTTATGAATAGTAAAAAGAGGATGTCCTTGCGAACACCCTCTTTTCCAGCTAACCAACATTTAACCAACTCAATTTTTCATTATTTTTTTCACCAGTACAGCGTGATCATCTGTGGTAACCCTGATAAAGTACATGCCGGCATTCAACGACGACACATCTTTAGAGTACCTTTTGGAGGTGCACACGTCCTGGCTGACCAGGCTGCCGGTAACGTCGTATATTGCCACCGAACGCATGGTTTGTTCGCTGTTTATCACCAACTGATCTGTCACAGGGTTCGGGTAAATGCTCAGTGAGTTTTCAGCCATCCGGGCAGTCAGTCCGGTATTATCCTGCATGAGTGCAGGACCCTGGATGTTATCGATGAAATAATTCTGCGGATCGGCCACTCCGCCATCGATGTAAACGAAGATATGATTGTAAGTGTCAGTTGTCCCGGTGGTAAAATTGAAATACAGGGTTTCCCATCCTGTCCCGGCAACATCTTGTGTGAGGCTGACTTTAGCCACGCCGTCGGCATTATCATCTTCCATATTGGCCAGGACGATCATAACAGATGTAGCTTTGGGCGACAATACATTCATGCTTACGACACTGCCGTTTGAGAGATCGATGTTTTGTGGGAGATCGATACGGAAGCGTTCCCATCCGCCCCATGAACCGCCTTTAGACCATTTCAGAACGGAATTGTCTGCATTTTCAGGGTCGGTGACCGGAGAAGTGAGCTGGCCTGCCGGATCACCCATGGCGGTATAAGTGGCACCAATGGAATTCCCTTCAAAATCGTCATACGTAACCATCGTCGGTGCCGTTGACGTAGTGGTGAAGGTCACGGCCATGGAGTCGACCGATGCTGATGAGTTATACTCAATGAGCGATGCATTAAATGAAACAAAATAGTTGGTGTTGGCATCAAGCAGGTTGTCGGGAACGATCCGGATGGATTTCTTGTTATCACTGATCGATGCAGAATAATACACATCTTCACCGTTTTGATCGGTTTTTCTGAATACCAAAATGGAGGCAAGGTCACCGTCCGTAATTTGGGAATCATCTTTTTTACGCATGGGTAATGTTGATTGGAAGGCAATTTTCGTATAAACCGGCACATCGGTAGTGCCATCTTCAGGTGTAATGGTAAGGCTTCCGGCGGGTGGTGTATCCGACATGGTCACATCGTCGAAATACCATACATCGTCCGGCGTTGTAGTTCCGAAATCGAAAAAGAGGGTCAGTTTATTGAACGGAGCAGTAACACCGGAAAAATCGAAGGTTACTTCGGTCCAAACGCCGACCATGTCTGCGGTCATTGCAAAAGGTGTCTCAACGGTTTCAAGGCTGCCGTCCTGTGCTTCCAGCTTGAGACGAACTTCACCGGCCGCCGGTGCATAGACTTTCATTTTAATATAAGGGTAATTTGCCAGGTCCAAAGCAACAGGTTCAGGCTCGGCGACACCGGCCCAGGTTTCTGCCCCGTCGGTGTACTGGTAAACGCTATCGGACGTATTGATACCGGACATATCGGGGTTTTCGACCACCAGGCCGCTTGCACCACCGAATCCGCCAAAATGCAGGGTTGTTGTCTCAAAATCTTCCAGGACAATGTCTTCTCCAAAGGCATATCCCGAGAAAAGCACGGAAAGAATAAGTAAAAAATGTTTCATGTTAGGATAATGTTTAAGTTAGTACAAAGTGATATATTACATTCGCTTATAAACTCTGACGTAATCCACGATCATTTCCTGTGGAAAAATGGTAGTGTCAATGCCTTCCTTACCACCCCAGTATCCTCCGACCGCAATATTCATGATAAGATGGAACGGTTTGTCGAACGGCCATTCCTTGTATGTTCCGCCATGGTGGGTAAACGTCAGCACTTCATTTTGGTCAACGAAAAATGAAATAGCTGTGCTGTCCCACTCCATGGTATAGATATGGAATTTATTATCGCAATCGGGAACATAACTGCTTTTGCTTACCTGGGTATTTTTCAAATGGTTGAAAGCTTCGGTGTGGATGGTGCAAAACACAGAGTCGGGCATATAGCCGACATGTTCCATGATGTCGATCTCGCCTCCGGATGGCCAGTTTCCATAATCGTTGGTTGAAGGGAACATCCATATTGCCGGCCATATTCCCCGGCCTGCCGGCAGTTTGGCCCGAATTTCGAATTTTCCGTACTTCCAGTCACCTTTCCCTTTGGTACGCAGGCGTGCCGATGAATAATTTTTTCCCGAAATGGGTTCCTTTATTGCGGTTATGATCAGTTTACCATCGCTTACATTCACATTCTCAGGGCGGGCAATGGTATAGAACTGAGCTTCATTATTACCCCAGCCCGTGGCATTTCCAGATACATCATACGACCATTTGGAGGAGTCTGGTAAACCTTCATAATTGAACTCGTCCTGCCATACAAGGCTGTACTCGGGACGACTGCTGCACGAAACAACCATAATGGCCATAGCTGCGCCTGCGAGGTAAAGTAGTATTTTCATGTTTTGAGTTTTTACGCCGGTTAAAATCATTTTCTTATCTCTTGAAGGAATAATTTGCATGACATAATTTCCTGTAATTCATCATATTGAATGTAAATTTTCCGTTCCTTTTCATGTATTTTTTATGGCCCGGTTCGACGCAATCCTTCCCTGTAAGGTGACAGAAGACTATCCCTTGCCTGAATGGGTATTTGGGATGTTCTCAGACGTTCCGGTACCGGCTATTCGGCTTGCTCTTTCTGCTGCGACCTTTCGTTTTGCAGACATTCCGGCTTTAAAGGGTCATGGTTTTAGTTCATATTGAATGACATAGAGCGCTTATAAATTTCCCGCGGCAATTTATACCTCGTCGGGTTGATACACTCTCACATAATCAACTTCCATAGTTTGCGGGAAAATGGAGTTGTCAATACCCATACTGCCACCCCAGGTACCGCCAACAGCAACGTTCATAATAAGGAACAATGGCTGATTAAAAGGCCAGTTTTGGTCATTTTTAATTGGGGGTGCATAGGTATAGATGATATTATCGACACTGTCGATGTAGAATTTCATGTATCTCTCGGTCCAGATCATGCCGTAAGTATGGAATGCCTCTTCGCAGTCGGGCAGATTGAGAACATTCGTATTTACCGAGCTTCCGTAACTCGAGGGGGTATGAATGGTGGTATGGACTCTATTTGGGTCATAGCCGACATATTCCATCACGTCGATCTCGCCACAGGCGGGCCATCCTACACTGCTAATGTTACTTCCCAGAAGCCATAAAGCCGGCCAGATACCAGTTCCGGAGGGCAGTTTTGCCCTGAATTCAATTCGTCCGTATTTGAATTCTTTTTTACTTTTAGTGGTTATCCTCGTTGAGGTATACGATCCGGGTTGTTTATTATCGTTCACTTTTTTGGCCGTAAGCTTCAGGATCCCATTCTCTATTGTGGCATTGGCACCATCGGTATAGTCCTGTAGTTCCTGGTTACCCCAGCCGGTGGCCCCGGTTTCAAAATTCCACCAGTCGCGGTTTACGTCTGCGCCGTCAAAGTTGTCGCTCCAAACAAGTTTGAAGCTGTTGACATAATGCGGATCGTCACCGGCGATGGTGACAGGCCTGGTTACGGATGCCGACCTGCCGTGCAGTGAGCCTGTCAGGGTAATGTCAAAGCGGCCGTTGAACGGGAAGTAGGCGATGACCTGGTTTTCATTAATGATCTCCTTTTTCCTGAAATGCCAGGTAAATTCATCCAGCTTGCCGGAAGTATTGGTCAGCAATACGTAATTGCGGTTCGTATCTGCTACCTCGACCGTAAAATCAATGACAAGGTCATTTTCGGCG
>DASQZK010000048.1:0-2498 GCA_035638735.1 Bacteroidales bacterium | reverse complement strand
GACCCGGCTATAAACATCAGGGTACCAGCCTGGCAACGCTGCTGGCCCCGATAGGTATCCTCGCCGTCATGAATTATTATAAGAGTGGTTATGTTAATCTTAAATATGCCATCGTACTGAGCCTGATGTTTATAGCCGGGTCCTATTTCGGATCACTTATGTCGGTGCACCTTCCCGACAAACTGCTGAAGCAAATTTTCGGAATCCTTATGTTGGTTGTCGGGTTTAAAATGATTTTAGGAAAATAATGTACTATGACCGTTAAAGAAAGAATTCAACAATTATCATCCACCTACCTGCAGGAAATACTGGATATACGCAGGCATATTCACGCGCACCCTGAATTGTCGTTCGAGGAATTTGAAACATCCGCTTTTATAAAATCAAAACTGGATGCATGGCAGGTTCCATACGTGGGGGACTTTGTAAAGACCGGCATCGTCGCCGAAATCAGGGGTAACGAAAGCGGAAAACTTATCGGTATCAGGACCGATATGGATGCCTTGCCGATACAGGAATTAAACGATATTTCATTTCGATCGACAAACGACGGCAGGATGCATGCCTGCGGACATGATGTGCACATGGCTTCGTTGTTGGGCTGTGTAAGGATACTGAATGATATGCGCGACAGTTTTGCCGGGAGAATAAAATTTGTTTTTCAACCCGGAGAAGAAAGGATACCCGGCGGTGCAAAACTTATGCTTGAGGAGAATTGCTTCCGGGGTGACGAGCCTGAAGTGATGATTGCACAGCACGTTTATCCCGATATGGAAGTTGGCAAAGTCGGGTTCAGGGAAGGTCAGTACATGGCCTCTGCCGATGAGATCTTTATAACTGTCAAAGGGAAGGGCGGTCATGCAGCCTTACCCGAAAGGTTGGTCGACCCGGTACTGATCACCTCGCACATGATTGTCGCACTTCAACAGGTGGTAAGCCGGAATGCCCCTCCTGCAGTTCCCACGGTCCTCTCTTTTGGAAAAATAACCGGGGAAGGAGCTGTAAATGTGATACCCGATGAAGTACGGCTGGAAGGGACTTTCAGAACACTGAACGAGGAATGGCGCCATAAAGCCCACCTTTTGATCGAAAAGCTGGCCCGCGGAACAGCCGTTGCCATGGGTGGTGATGCCGATATCGAAATCAGGCACGGTTATCCGGTCCTGGTCAACGATCCTGCTGTAACCCGCCAGGCCCGCCAGGCCGCCGAAGAATGGTTAGGCAAACAGAATGTCGAGGACCTCGATGTACGGATGACCGCTGAAGATTTTGCCTACTTCTCGCAAAAATACCCCAGTGTTTTATATCGCCTCGGTGTCTCAGCCGACCCGCACAATGCTTCAGCCCTTCATACCCCGAGGTTTACCGTCGACGAAGCGGCCTTGAAGGTGGCTGTCGAATTGTTCTCATGGATAGCTATCCGTTTCCTCGACTAATTCAGGGCTTCTGAAGAAGCTGTATATCAAATTAGAGAAAATTGTTTAGAATCGTTTAAAATAATTAATATACTGAAAAATATCACTTTGGATATTCCGTTAAGAATTTAACTTTGCAGCGATCAAACAATTAATTGTTAATTAAAGGAAAATAAAAAATGGCTTACGTAATTTCAGACGATTGTACTGCTTGTGGTACATGCATAGATGAATGCCCTGTTGAAGCAATATCAGAGGGTGATATCTATAAAATTGACCCGGAACTCTGCACCGATTGTGGAGCATGTGCAGATGTATGTCCGACAGAGGCAATTTCTCCGGAATA
Source organism: Bacteroidales bacterium (assembly GCA_035638735.1). Taxonomy (GTDB): domain Bacteria; phylum Bacteroidota; class Bacteroidia; order Bacteroidales; genus DASQZK01. The sequence goes on along the minus strand of DASQZK010000048.1, from coordinate 737 downwards.
AAAACATGTCGGAATAACATATAAAGGCCATCGGGAACGATGGCCTTTTTTAATTTATCTGACACAGGAAGGCATCCACTCCTGTTATTCAAGTAATTTATACACAGCTGAAAAATCAAGATCTCCGAGGCCCTGTTTTACGGCCAGGGCAAATAATTCCCTTGTGGCCGAGGTTTGTGGAAGTGGTGTATTGTGGTGGTAGCCTTCCAGGGTAGCCAGGAAAAGGTCTTTGAGCATGTGCTTCAGGGGAAATTCCGCGGAATAATTGCCCGAGGCAATTTTTTCATTTTTTGCAGAAAGGAAAGGTGCGGTTACCGGACCACCGATAAGGGCGCCGGCTATGGTTTCATAATCGAGACCAAGCGATTTTCCCAGGTTTACGCCTTCGGCAAACGACACCATGGCATTGGCTAAAATAAGGTTGACAACCATTTTCATGGCGGTTCCCTTGCCTGTCTCGCCAAGGTACACGGTTTTCCTGCCAATGGCATTGAATAAAGGTTCAATATCTTTCAGATCATTCTCACTACCGCCGGCGAAGATGACAAGTTCGCCCTTTTCGGCCGGCAAACTGGAGCCTGCCACCGGGGCATCGACAAAACGTATATTTCGCCGTTTGGCTTCAGCTGCCATCTCTTGTGTAAAACCGGGATTGACGGTGCTGAAATCTATCCAGGTAGCTCCCGGCCTCAGGTTGTCGAGAAAGCCGGTCTCGCTGATGGCTTGTTCTTTGATGG
>DASQZK010000047.1:0-4631 GCA_035638735.1 Bacteroidales bacterium | reverse complement strand
CGTGTACAATACCAGGTTTATGATGTAACAGAGATGCTCGACAAGGGCGTGAATACTGCAGGAATCATGCTTGGAAACATGTGGTGGTCAAGTGGTCTTGGCTGGAATGGAGCTGCCGTATATTCAGAAGGCCCCCTGAGGGCCATGATGCAACTGAGAGTAGAGTACACCAATGGCAAGACAGAAATTTTCACTACCGATCAAAGCTGGAAAGGCCAGCTCTCACCTGTTACCGATAATTCCATTTACCATGGTGAGACCTACGACGCCAGGCTCGAAATCCCGATGTGGGCACAACCCGGTCTCCAGGATGAGAAGTGGTATAATGTCGATAAGATTCCCATGGAGAACATCGCTGTTTCGGCAGCGCTAGGACCTCCAATAAGGATTAATGAGGAACTTGAAGCACAGAAAATCACCGAGGTGAAACCCGGTATCTTCGTCTATGATTTCGGCACTAACCTCGTGGGCGCTGAACGCTTAAAAGTCAGCGGTAATAATGGCGACACCGTGGTTATGAAATTCGCCGAACTCCTGCATGATGACGGTACCGTGGCCCAGGAAAACCTGCGCTCGGCGAAAGCTACCGACAGGTATATCCTCAAAGGTGACTCCTCTGAAGTCTGGGAGCCGTCATTCACCTACCATGGATACAGATATGTCCAGGTTGAAGGTTTTCCCGGCACACCGGAAAAAGAAAATCTCGTAGCCTTACGCTTCTATTCCGATGCGCCCGAGAGCGGGCATTTCGAAAGTTCCAACACCTTGTTAAACAAGGTTTGGCAAAACACCCTCAACGGTCAGAAAGGAAATATGATGTCGGTTCCCACCGACTGCCCGCAACGTGACGAAAGACTCGGCTGGATGGGCGATGCGCAGATCTTCGCTCCTACCGCCTGCTACAACATGAACATGATGGGATTCTTCGAAAAATGGATGCGCGATATTACCGACAGCCAGGATAAAAGCGGCTATGTTTATGATGTCAATCCGGCCATCGTGGTTGACGGACCTGCCAAAGCAGGCTGGGGCGATGCTGTAACCGTCGTACCCTGGGTTGTGTACAACTTTTATCACGACAAACGCATCCTCAGCGATAATTACGATGGTATGAAGGCCTGGGTCGACTATATGAAACAGAAAAGTACCGGTTATATTTACCGGTGGAGTGAAAAACCGGGCGACTGGGAAGGATATGGCGACTGGATATCGGTGGAAAAATCACCTACCGCACCGATTTCTGCCGCCTATTATTACCACAGCACCCGAATCCTTGCCAAAACAGCGGCTATCCTGGGCAAAGACGACGACCGTATGTATTACGATATGCTGGCCGACAGCATTGCCGTGGCCTTCAGGGAAAAATTCTTCGAAACGGGTAAACAGAATTATCCCGGTGAAACACAGACCGCCAATCTCATTCCCCTGGCTTTCGGACTTACACCTGACTCTCTTCAGCCTGTTATTGCCAAAAACATTGAAAAAGACGTCGTTGACCGCGGTTATCATCCGACCACCGGCTTCCTGGGTACACCGCTTCTCCTGCCCATCCTGAGTGAATACGGTTATAACCAGGTCGCGTATCAGACCGCTGTTGGCACCGATTATCCTTCATGGGGATATATGATCAATAAAGGCGCCACCACCATGTGGGAACTTTGGAACAGCGACTCCGAACCACCTGAAGGCATGAACTCAAGAAACCATTTTGCCCTGGGAAGTGTTGTTGAATGGTACTATGGCTACCTTGCAGGTATCAGGCCTGCAGATCCCGGGTTCAAAAAAGCCATCATTGCCCCGATGCCGCCAAAAGGACTCGAGCATGTTGAAGCCAGGCTCCAAACCTTGCATGGGGTGCTTTCTTCGAGCTGGGAACGGACAGATGACAGCTTCTCGCTCATTGTGACCATCCCTGCCAATACCACGGCAATGGTAAACATTCCCAATCTGTTCCCCGGGGGGTTCACCCTGACGGAAACCGGACGTGAAATTGTGAAAAACGGGAAGGCTGCAGATACCAGTAAATATATTTCGCTTGACAATATCGATGCTCAGTCCATCAGCCTGAATGTGGCTGCTGGTACCTATAATTTTAAACTTACAAAAATCTAACTTATGAAACGTATAACTTTTATCCGTAAAGGGACATTCAGCATCCTTGCAATGGGCCTAATGTTCGCCCTTCTTTTTTCAACCTCATGCAAAAACACCGAAAAATACCCCGACGATTATGGGCTGGCACTTTATACCGTGAGAGATGCCATGAATACCGATCCGGTAAAAACGCTGCACCAGGTGGCAGACATGGGCTATTCCTATGTCGAAGCTGCCGGTTACAATCTGGAGAAAGGTACCTTCTACGGTTTCTCACCGGAAGAATTTAAAAAAATGTGTGATGAAGCAGGTCTTAAGCTCGTAACGAGTCATACCGGCGTAGAACAGCTTCTCGACGAAAACGGTGATTTCGATGAGGCAAAGGCAACCAAAATGATTGATGATCATGCCCGTGTAGGGGTTAAATACCTTGTAAATGCACATATCAGCGATAAATACAGCGGTTCTGTGGAAGGTTACAAAGCTATTGCCGATGCCTGCAATAAGCTGGGAGAAATGGCCGAGAAAAAAGGGTTCGGCGTACTTTATCATAATCATTCCTTTGAATTCAAACCTATTGGTGATACCGACGGTTTTACCATCCTGACCGAAAATCTCGCTCCACAGCTGGTGAATTTTGAACTCGACTGCTACTGGGCAGAGAAAGCCGGCAAAGACCCGGTGACCCTTATCACATTATACCCTGGACGTTTTAAAGCCCTTCACCTGAAAGACATGACCGATGATGCCGATAAGAGTTTTGCAGAAGTGGGATACGGGACCATGGATTATAAAGCCATTATAGCTACCGGCCTGAAAAATGGCGTTGAATATTTCCTTGTTGAACAGGACAGAAGCAAGCGCGACCCGATGGAGAGTGCCCGCATGAGTATCGACTACCTTAAAAAGATCGATGCAGAGGACCAGGGAAACGAATAGGATCTCACGTATCCCGTATCTCTATCATAAAGGCAGGACTACTATTCTCATGCCACAGGACGTACATAACTTATAACATAATTCCGGTTCCGGGCCAAGTTCCTGTCATTGGAAAAATTGGCCCGGAACACTATCTCTCAGGTCTGAGGTTTCACCCGACCCGGTTGAAGATGTTCAGCTTAACCAACAGCGAAAAATACGGAATCCGTATTTCAATGTCCAGAAGGATATAACAGAATGAAACAGACACAGAAAAAAACAATATGGAATATCGCCGCACTGATGATTTTCTTTACGGCTTTGATCGTTTCATCCTGCAACCAAGGCAGAACCAACGAGGTACTAAAAGCGGCAGATTACGGCCTGGCTGAAGATGGTGATGCCACACCCCTCATCAGGAGTCTCATGGACTCCTGCAGAATACTGGGCATCAGCGAACTGGATCTGCCACGCGGTACATATCATTTTTATCCCTATAAAGCGGATGAAGAATATTGTGCCATCTCAAACAATGACAACGGACTGAAGAGGATTGCGTTTCTCATTGAAAACATGTCGGATTTCCATCTTAAAGGAGACAGCACCAGGCTGATATTTCACGGAAATATGGTTCCTGTGGTGATCAAAAACTCTAAGCACATCAAATTATCCGGATTTTCTATCGACTGGCAAAGGCCATTTCAGAGTGAAGCTGAGGTGACCGATGTGAATCCTTCTAACCAAACTTTCGATATCAGGATCGCACTGCAATTCCCATACGAAATTCAGAGTCAGGAACTCTTATTCAAAGGGGAAGGATGGATACAGGATATCCAGAAAAACCTGTTCTTCGACCCCGGCACCGGGGCCACGGTTTACAAAGTCAATCAATATAAACTGGACCCATGGAATCCGTTACTCAGGACCGAATATTCAGCCTGGGACATCGCACCGGGCGTTGTAAGAATATATGACACCATAAGTCCGCTGCCAAAAAAAGGCTGGATTTGGGTTTCCAAGGGTGGTAAGGAGCCAAGCAGGTACTCACCTGCTATCTGGCTTTACAAGGCTATTAATATTGATGTAAACGGAATCAGTATTTATAATTCGGGGGGGATGGGCCTGATAGCTGAACGCAGCAGGGACATAACCATGCAAAACATGACTATCACCCCCTCGCCCGGAAGCGGGAGGATCGTTTCTACGTCAGCCGACGCCACACATTTTATCAGTTGCAAAGGAACCATCCGTTTCGACCATTGTCTTTTCGAGAGCATGCTCGATGATGCAACAAATGTTCATGGCATCTATACGATATTTAAAGGCTTTTCCGATAAACATACTATTGGTGTTCAAACCATGCACTACCAACAACATGGTTTCGATTTTGCCGAAGCCGGCGACACACTCCAGTTCACCGACCGTAATACCCTCCTGCCCTATCTATCGTTGAAGGTCCGTAAGGTAACACGTGTAAACGAGGAATACACGCTGCTGGAATTCAATGAAGATGTAACGGGACTGATAAAAGCCAATACGGCTGTCGAGAACCTGAGCTGGTATCCGGATGTAATAATGAAAAATTGCACTGTAAGGAAAAACAGAGCCAGAAGTATCCT
>DASQZK010000046.1:0-10950 GCA_035638735.1 Bacteroidales bacterium | reverse complement strand
CAAAAACCCTGAACCTGAAACAGCTGATCGTACATTTTGTCAATCACCGGCACGATGTCGTGGTACGAAGAACAAAATATGAGCTGGAGCAGGCAGAAAAAAGAGCTCATATTCTTGAGGGACTGCTGATTGCACTCGATCACCTCGATGAAGTCATTGCCCTGATCAGAGCCTCAAAAACAGTGGAAGAAGCCAGGGAAGGACTGATGCGTGAATTTGAACTTTCCGAGATACAGGCACGGGCAATTCTCGATATGAGACTTCAGAAACTGACCGGACTGGAAAGAGAAAAAATCAAAGAAGAATATGAAGAACTGCAAAAACAAATCGCATTTCTGAAGGAAATCCTGGCCAGTGAGACCACAAGGATGCAGATCATCAAGGATGAACTGATCGAAGTCAGTGAAAAATATGGCGATGAACGACGCTCTGAAATTGTTCCCGATGCCGAGGAATTCAATCCGGAAGACTTCTATGCCGACGACGATATGGTGATCACCATTTCACACCTCGGATATATTAAACGGACACCATTAACGGAATTCAGAACACAGGGCAGGGGAGGTGTCGGTTCCAAAGGGAGCACAACACGCGACGAGGATTTCCTCTCTCATCTGTTCAGTGCCACGATGCACAATACGTTGCTGTTCTTTACCGAAAAAGGGAAATGCTTCTGGATGAAGGTTTACCAGTTGCCCGAAGGAACAAGGCAGTCGAAAGGACGCGCTATCCAGAATATGATGAACCTGGAGCCCGATGATCGCATCATGACATTTTTGAACGTCAAGAATCTAAAGGATGAAGCGTATATCAATAACAATTTCATTGTATTGGTAACCCGGAAAGGGATCATTAAGAAAACATCGCTCGAAGCTTATTCAAGACCCAGATCCAATGGTATCAATGCTATTAACATTAAGGAAGGCGACATTCTTCTCGAAGCACTCCTGACAAACGGTAAACATGAAATAGTTCTCGGTACCCGTTCGGGTAAGGCCATCCGTTTCAAGGAAGAAATGGTCAGAGCTATCGGCAGGACGGGTTCTGGCGTGAAAGGAGTCAGCTTCTCAGCAAAAAATGATCGCGTTATTGGCGTTATCTCCATGGAGAACCAGGAAAAAAGTGTCCTGGTTGTATCTGAAAAAGGCTATGGAAAACGTTCATCAATAGAAGATTACCGGATCACAAACCGTGGAGGTAAAGGTGTGAAGACCATAAATGTTACCCCCAAAACCGGCAATTTGATTGGACTAAAAGCCGTAACCGATGAAGACGACCTGATGATCATTACCAAAAATGGCATTGTGATACGTGTTTCAATTTCCAATATCAGGGTTATGGGGCGCGCTACCCAGGGTGTCAGGCTCATCAACCTCAGGAATGGTGATGAAATTGCCGCTCTGACACAGGTTCCTTCACAAATAGATGATGATGAACCCGTCGAAGAAGTAGAACAGACTGATGGATAGTATATTATATAACATCGTCAATTTTGGCATCTTATTTGAACTTTGAATGAAAATGTTTTAATTTTAGCGCTTAATAACAAAAAAAGAAAATGATGAAACGCTTATTATCTATTGTACTGATTTTTTGCGGCATAGGAGCGGTAGCAATGGCTCAGGATAACGTTGTACTGCTGAACTATAACAGTCTCCAGAAAAAGCTTGAAAAAAGCAATGAGAAAATCCAGAATGAGAAAAAATCGTCTAAAGCCAAAACATGGTTCGACAGGGGTAAACTCATGCAGGATATCTTCGATATTGATCTTGAATATGTTACCGACGGGATGGAACCTTCTATGCTGAAATTGTATTATAAGGATCCCGAGAATGTTACCACCGAAACTAAAGATGGTGAGAAAATCCAGACGTTCCAGTATGAACGAATGGATTATGTTTTTAAAAATAATAAACTCGACCATTGGGTACGGAAAGAGATTGTTACTGAAACACCGCTCGATAAAGCCTACAAGGCCTATGAACAAACACTTAAGCTCGACGAGAAAGGGAAATATACTGACAAGGTTAAAGACCAACTCCTTCTGCTTAAAAAGGAATACCAGCAAAAAGGTATTAATGCCTATTATTCAGGGAACAGTAAAAAAGCTCTCCAGAGTTTCGAAACTATCCTGAATATTGATGATATGAAAATGTTTGAAGGCGCTAAAGATACCCTTATGATACAGTCTGCAGGCATCATTGCCCGTGAACTCGGTGAATATCAGACAGCTATTAAATATTATAAGAAACTTGCCGACCTGGGGTTTGGCGGACCTAATACATATCTGAATATCAAGAGCGATTATCTTTCAATGGGCGATACCACCCAGGCCATTAAAACCATGGAGAATGCTTTTGCTGCCTATCCTGATACGCTTTCTGTTATAGCAAACCTGGTTGACCTCTATATCAGAACGGGTGAAATAGATCAGGGCCTTAAAACGGTTGATAACGCCATTGGCAGCAATCCCGACAGGGCTGAGCTTTACTACTGGAAGGGGAGGCTTCTTCTCAATTCCAAGGCCGATAGCAGTATCGAAAAAGCTATTAAGGCCTATCATAAATCTCTTGAAAGAGACCCAAACCTGTATTATGTATACTATGACCTTGGATTGATCTATTTCCTCCAGGGACAGGATATTTTCAAGCAGGCGGGCATGGAAAAGGATGTTGATAAACGTAAACAAGTTAACGATATCGCTACAAAAAAATACGAGGATGCGATTCCAATGCTCCAAAAGGCTCTCAATCTGAATGAAGGTAATGCTGAACTTAAGAAAGAGACTCTTGATCTCCTGAAGCGTATCTATTATAAGTTACAGATGGAAGATAAATACAACGATATTGTCAACCAGATCAATAATCTGAAATAATAACACAACGCAAAGTGAAAAAGGGAAGGTGTGATGTATCTTTCCCTTTTTCTTTATTTTGTTTATTTAACATAATATTAATTATAGGACATTGATCGGTGTTTCGATCGTATACCAAAAATCCAGAATGACATCGTCCCTGCATGCCTTTCCTAGAATCTTCTCGTGTAAGCTTTCCTCTTTTTACAGCATCATTACCCATGATAATTCCACCTCGCATCAATCTCAGTATTCACCGCACGTTTGTATAATATATCCGAGGATGTCTCTTAACGCTGCGAGAATCGATTATTGTATTAAGCCTTGACCTATATACAGCATTATGGCCGTCATTTGGGCCAAAACATTCCAGGTATATACGTGTTTCATGTAAAAGCATGATTCATCCTTATTCTTGTGATACTTTCGTGATAGTTTAGCCTTACCTTGCTCTAAAATTCCGAACCATGAAACATGTGCTTGTTATTGAAGACGATCATGACATTGTTGACCTCCTGAACATTCACCTGAAAGATATGAACTGTTCGGTAGATGTTGCTTATGATGGCGCAACCGGACAGGAATTAGCCATGGAGAATAAATATGATCTTATCGTAATGGACATCATGCTTCCATATATCGACGGAAATTCTATCACCCGTAAAATCAGGGCTCTCGATGTATATACGCCAATTATGATGCTGACAGCAAAAACGGAAGAAATTGATAAAGTCATCGGCCTGGAGTCAGGTGCTGACGATTATCTAACCAAACCATTCGGCATCAGAGAGTTTATAGCTCGTGTAAAAGCCATTTTCAGACGATCCGAGCAGGATGAGCGTCTGAATGCGATACCTAACATGCAGAATATTAAGGTGGGACAGCTGAAAATAGATGTCGGTAAACGAAAAATAACCCTGGATAACAAACGTATTGAACTCACTCCCAAAGAGTTTGACTTACTTGTACTTCTGGCCAGCCATCCCGGTAAAAGCTACTCCCGTGACCAGTTACTCAGCGAAGTATGGGGCTACGAATTTGCTGGTTACGAACACACCGTCAATTCCCATATAAACAGGCTGAGGTCTAAAATTGAACCCGACCTTTCGGACCCCATATATATTTTAACAACCTGGGGTGTCGGTTATCGTTTTAACGATGAATTAAATGTATCATGAAAATTCAACTACCCGGAAAAAGCCTTTACTGGCGAATAAGTATGTCATTTCTGGCCATCCTGATCATCCTCGGACTGGCTTATGTGCTTATTACGGTCATTGCCACCAATCGTTATTACAATGAGACCACCCAAAGACTTAATGCCCACGTGGCTGAAAGTATGCTGGCTGAAGTCTCCCCTTTTACAAATGGTGAGGTTAACGAAGAGTCGGTAAGCAAGATAATGCATTCCATGATGGCCGTTAATCCAACCCTTGAAGTTTACCTGCTGGACAAAACCGGAAAAATTCTGACCTTCGTGGTCTTTGACAAAAAAGTAAAACTCAGCAATATAGATCTGGGTCCGGTGAAGTCATTCATTCATTATGGCGGAGAAAAATACGTACTCGGCGATGATCCCCGAAATCCAGGGAAAAAGACCATTTTTTCTGCAGCAGAAGTGAGAGAAAATGATATGCTGCAAGGTTATGTGTATCTTGTCCTGGCCAGCGAACAGTATGAGAATATCACCTCTGCCCTTCTGGGCAGTTATTGGCTGCGGGTCGGAACGAACGCCTTTATCCTGACACTGTTGGCGGCATTTACAATCGGTCTCATACTGATTTATTTCCTAACCAGGAATCTGCGCGTGGTTATCAAAACATTCCGTCAATTCGAAAACGGGAATCTGAAAGCCCGTATTCCCGAAGAAAATATGAAAGGTGAACTATCCACGCTCTCTCATACCTTTAACAACATGGCCGATACCATACTTAAAAATATAGACGCCCTGAAGGAAGTCGACAGCCTGCGACGCGAACTCATTGCCAACGTATCACACGACCTGCGCAATCCGCTGGCTGTTATACATGGTTACATCGAGACGCTGATTATCAAGGAGAAGAATCTTAGTGATGAAGAAAGGATGAAATATTTACAAATTGTTTTAAATGGCAGTGAGAAACTCAAGCACCTTGTTTCTGATCTTTTTGAACTATCAAAACTTGAGACTCAACAAATTACCTTACATATAGAACCATTCTTCATTAACGAACTTGTCCAGGATGCCGTATCCAATCTCCGGCTTATGGCAGAGCGGAAGAATATTACCATAAAAACCGATATTTCGACTTCCCTCCCACTTGTTGAAGCCGATATTTCGATGATGGAACGGGTTATCCAGAACCTGATGGACAATGCGATTCACTATACACCTGAAAAAGGCACTATAATATTAAATGTCAACATGATGGAGCGAGAAGTTGAAGTTAATATCAGTAACTCGGGTGACGGAATTCCGGAAAAGGATATTCCTTATATCTTTAATCGTTATTACAAGGTGAATAAGGAGAAATCTGGTATCGGGGGCAGTGGCCTTGGATTAGCCATTGTTCGGAAAATACTTGATATTCAAAATATCCCAATACATGTCCGAAGTACGCCGGGTGAATTCACGACTTTTTCGATGTTAATTCCTGTTTATGGGTAAGCTATATTGTATTCGCCGCTTTCTTGGCTGATACCAATTTATTCGTGTTTATCTCCAGGCCAACTCTGCACCCTGCATATTATTTATCAGAATTCTTCTGCCAGGAAACCCATTTTCCCCATCCTGTAGTCCCGCATGGCTTCCATAATCTCTGTATCGGTATTCATCACAAAAGGACCACTTGCAACCACCGGTTCTTCAAGTGGTTCACCCGCAAGCAGGATTGCCCGGCTACTTTCCATAGCCTCCAGCTCAATCTCGGTATGATCATTATTATACCACACCAGGTCTTTTCCGGAAGTCTCTTTTCCGCCGGTTCTGATATTTCCGTCCAGAATGTATAAAATGGCGTTGAAATTCTCAGGTACCGGGATAACCGCCCTTCCTCCTGCTTCGAATTCCAGCCGTAACAGCAGCAAGGGACTCAGAGCGTCTATACCGCCATTCAAGCCTTTAAAGTCTCCGGCCACTATCTTGACTTTCGTTTTTCCATCGTCTGTAATAAGTTCCGGCGTTTCCGTTTCAGTAAGAGGAATATACCTGGGTTGGTCCATCTTGTATTTCGCCGGAAGATTGATCCAGAACTGGATTAGTTCCAGGTCTCCCCCATTTTCAGCGATATCGGCTGCCGGCCTCTCGCTGTGAATCAGTCCCATTCCGCTGTTTATCCATTGTGTCCCCCCTGCGCGCACAACGCTGTTGTTCCCGCGGGAATCCCTGTGCTGAAGGCCGCCTTCGAAAATATAGGTTACCGGTGCAAAACCTCTGTGGGGATGCGGACCCACTCCAAGCTCTTTTTGTGGTTGCCCCCCATCGTAATGCTGATTCCAGTGATGTATAAGAATAAAAGGGTCTACCATTTCAAGTTCCTGAACCGGTAATGCCTGGTCGAGAAGGATTCCTCCCATGTTTACCCTTTCTGCGCTTACAATTTTGTGAATTGTTCTCATAGTGTTCCTCGCTTAATTTAACCTAGGAACAAATAAACCGGGCACATGTTTACACACGCATCATACGTGTGCCGAACCTGTTCCTTATAAAAAAGCCGGAGGTTAACTCAGGTGGTTTGGCTGGTTGTCTCTGCAGGCTGTGAAAATGACACCTCGACGGCAAGCCCTGAAAAATAGTAGGTCTGTTGCCCGATTTCCTGTGTTACCTGGTAGCGGGTAAACTAAAGTTCAACAATATCCCCGCATTTAGGGATCTCGATGTTAGTATAGCCGGCTTTTTCAAGATAGCTCTTATAGAATCTAAGCGGCTCATCTTCACCGTGTACCAGAAATATTTTTTTCAATTTCCCAGGCTCCTGGCATGAGATGTATTCGGCCATCTCTTTATAATCGCCATGACCACTGAAAGAGTCCAGTCGTTTTATGTCGGCGTTGACAGGATAGACCACGCCGTGGATAGACACCTCCCTGTCGCCACGCAAAATCCTGGCACCGAGCGTCCGTGGTGCACAGTAGCCAACCGCCAGGACCGTATTTGCCGGATCAGAAATTGAATTAGCCAGGTGGTGTTTAACCCTGCCGGCTTCCATCATGCCTGACGCTGAAATTATGACGCAGGGCTTCCTGATCTGGTTAAGCTTCTTTGAATCTTCAACCCGTTTAATATAAAACAGCGAATTAAAGCCGAAGGGGTCCGGATCGCGTTCCGTGACTTCTGTAATCTCGTCGTTATAGCATTCGGGGTGCAGGCGGAATATTTCGGTGGCATTGACCGCCAGAGGACTGTCGACATATATGTCAATCCTGGGAAGCCGGTTTTCGTTATAGAAGTTATTCAGTGAATAGACCAGCTCCTGGGTTCGTCCAACACTGAAAGACGGAATGATAAGTTTGCCGCCTTTGTCGACACATGTTTCTATGAGGATATTAAGTAATTCGGCTTCGGAACCGGTCCTGTCTTTATGAAGCCGGTCGCCGTAGGTGGCTTCAGTAATAAGGTAATCGGCCTGCGGGAACGGGTCCGGGTGATGAAGTATCCGGTTTGAAGGACGCCCTATGTCACCGGTATAAGCTACGGTTGTTGTGGTACCGTTTTCCTTTATTTCGAGAACGGCAGCCCCGCTTCCCAACATATGCCCTGTATTGGTAAACCTGACTTTGGTATACTCGTCAATCCTGAATTTTCGGTCGTAGGGAACACCGATAAACAATTTCATGCAGGCAACGGCATCGGCATAACTATATAAGGGTTCAACGGGAGGCAGTCCCTGACGTGCCCTCTTTTTGTTAAATGTATGCGTATCTCTTTCCTGTATATGACCCGAATCGGCCAGCATTATGGAACATAAATCCCTGGTTGCGCTGGTACAAATTACAGACCCCCGGAAACCAAGTTTATAAATGTATGGGATGAGACCCGAATGATCGATGTGTGCGTGTGTCAGGATGATATGGTCGATCTCGGGAGGATCAAAACCCAGTTTCCGGTTCAGGGAGTCAGTTTCAATGCCTTTACCCTGGTACATGCCGCAGTCGAACAAAATCTTTTTTCCGTGAGGGGTTGTTAAGAGATGTTTACTTCCTGTGACCTCTCGTGCGGCACCTAAAAATTGAATATTCATGAAAAAATGATTAAAATATTGGGAAAAGGAGAACTCAATAAATGTAATAAAATGTTTCGAGGAAGTATTTAATAATGTTGAAATGTTGGAATTTATAAATGCGCATGCTGGTATGGCTGCGTTCAATTCATTTCATCGAGCTCGAGCCAGCGCATGGTCTTTTCGTCGAGTAAGGCGATAATTTGCCCAATCCTTGCCGAGGCGTTTTCCAGTTTCTCATAGTCATTTTCACCTGAATTCAATAAAGCCTCCAGTTCTTTCTTCTCGGTCTCCAGTTTGTTAATATCCTTCTCCAGCAGCTCGTGCTCCCGCTTCTCTTTAAAGGACAATTTCTTTTTTGCCGGTGGAACAGGCCTGGATTCGTCCTTCTTTTCTTCCCCGATCCGGCTGAGGGTATTTTCCTTCCTCTGCAGCAGTTGTTCTTCTTCCTTTTCAATTTTATACTGACTATACGAACCATAATAGTTCACAATGGAACCGTCCCCTTCAAAAACAAACATATGATCGGTCATCTTGTCCAGGAGATAGCGGTCGTGCGACACCAGAATCAGGCATCCCCTGAAGGCTGAAAGGAATTCCTCCATTTTAGATAATGTGATGATATCCAGGTCGTTGGTTGGTTCATCCAGTATCAGGAAGTTCGGATTTCTGACAAGTACAGTAAGCAGGTAGAGCCGGCGTTTTTCGCCACCACTGAGTTTTGAAACATAATCATATTGTTTTTCCGGAGGGAAAAGGAAGAATTGGAGAAACTGTGAAGCACTAAGAACAGAGCCATCGGCCGCCTCTATGACTTCCGCGATGTCTTTCACCACATCGATGACACGTTTATTTTCGTTCACTCTGATCCCATCCTGTGAATAATAACCATATACAATGGTTTCCCCTGTGACAATCGATCCGCCGTCGGGCCTGTCGCGCCCGGTTATCAGGTTGAGAAATGTTGATTTTCCGCTGCCATTGGGGCCGATGATGCCAATTTTTTCACCTTTGGTAAAATTGTATGAAAAATTATGGAGAATGGTAAGATGTCCAAATTTCTTTGAAAGATTAGTTATTTCCAGGATTTTACCCCCTACTCTTCTCTGTTTGACACCAAGATTCAGGGTACTCTGCTCATTTTTTGTTTTAGCCTTTTCCCTGGCCTGGTTGAAGGCGTCAATCCGGCTTTTGGATTTCGTTCCCCGTGCTTTGGGCATCCTCCTGATCCAGTCGAGCTCACGTTTGACAAATTTATCGGTGCGGTCACTTTCGGCCTGCGCAGCAGCGGTCCGCTCTGCTTTCTTTTCGAGGAAGTACTCATAGTTTCCATCGTAGGTATAAAGGCCGGCATTATCGAGTTCTAAGATATGGTTACAAATCCGGTCGAGAAAATACCTGTCGTGGGTCACCATAAGGAAGGTAACCGATGAGGTTGAAAGATAATCTTCGAGCCACTCAATCATAGCGATATCGAGGTGATTGGTTGGTTCATCGAGCAACAACAGGTCGGGGTTGTCGAGCAGCAGAAGAGCCAGGGCCAGTCTTTTCCGCTGACCGCCTGAGAGCGTTTCGATCTTTTGTTCGAGTTGAGTAATACCGAAGCGGTCGAGCATCTGGATGAGGCGGCGATCAAAATCCCAGGCATCTGCCTGGTCCATTTGAGCAGTGGCTCTGGTCAGGGCTTTTTCAGCTTCAGGTGTATGGTTAACAGATTGGAAATTAAGGGCCTGGTCATAATTGCGGATTATCGATCTTACCGATATGTCGGCTTTGGTAATGAGCTCTCCGACTGTCAGTTTCGGATCAAAAGCTGGTTCCTGCTCAAGATAACCGATCCTGGTGCCTTCATGAACAGCCACTTCACCTTCATCGGGAGGTTCAATGTTGGACAGTATTTTCAGAAGACTGCTTTTCCCGGTGCCATTGGCCGCAATTAAAGCAGATTTATCTCCTTTAGCCAGGCCGAAGCTGAGACCGGAAAATAAGGTGCGTTCGCCATAATGTTTTCCAAGACTGTCTGCCGAAAGTAAGTTCATTTTTGACTGATGTTAAGTGCCTTTGCGAAGATAAAGAATCTGCTGTATTCATGGGAGGATAAAAAAAAACGCCCTGCATTGGAGGCAGGGCGAAAAGAAAATCCGTTTATTCAGTAATGATCAAACTATATCAGTTTTACATTTACAGCATTCATTCCTTTTTTACCTTCACGGAGTTCGAAAGTTACTTCGTCGTCTTCCCTAACCTCGTCGATGAGACCGGATACGTGTACGAAATACTCATTGTCTGATTCCATGTCTTTAATAAAACCATAACCTTTTGATTCATTAAAGAATTTTACTTTACCTTCTTTCATTATAAATAAAAATTAAAATTTAATCGCTGTAAAATTAATCTAAATAATTGATTTTCTAACAAAAAATGCAAAATCTTTATCGTGGATGATTAAAAAACAGGCTGTAAGGCAATTATTGGGTGTATTCAAGCATCGTTTAGCAATGAGAAATGGCTGTTTTTTGTATAACTGAGTCGCTTTTTTAACTGATATTTTTCATTTTCCTCCTTGAGGATGAAACCGGAAATAATTCATTTACTGTATTTTGGATCTTTATAACACTATCCTTAATTTTGTCGCCTGAAAAAGGAGACAAATCGAAAGTATGAAACTTGATTTAGAACCAAAGACGACAGATGAGATTGGTCGCAGCCCTGTACTGCAGCAGACCGCTTTTTGGGCAAAGGTGAAATCGAAGCACGGGCAAAACGCCCTGGCATTCGAAGTGGATCTCGGCCAACATCTATACGAAAGCCCTGGTGCCAGATCGTATATCACCCCTGTCGAGGGTGTGAATAAGGATGGTGCCGGCGACCTGCTCGTTATTTTGCAAAAACCCGCAT
>DASQZK010000045.1:0-6275 GCA_035638735.1 Bacteroidales bacterium | reverse complement strand
AATCTCAGTGACGAAAATGCCATCATCATCAAGGAATCTGATGACGAAGGCAAAGAATTTTTTAATCAGTTCTATGCTTCTCACAAGCTAAAGATACATGAGTATACCTTTGAAGAACACGACAAAACCATCGCCTATTCCCTGTCGGTACCATTTTCATCAACCCTCGTGTTCGCATCGTGCATGAAAGCCCAGGAAGCACCAGGTACCACTTTCAGGAAGCACCATGAAATAGCCAAAGGACTGCTTTCAGAGGATGATTTCCTGCTCTCGGAAATTCTCCTGAGTCCCTACAGCCTTGAACAGGTTGAGAAGACCAGGGACAGTCTAAATCAACTGATTGACCTTATTCACGATCGCAATACCAGGGGGCTTAGGACGTATTTCCATGAATTAAGGGTAAATCTGGGGATAGATACAGAAACATCTGAAACCTGAAAACGGACAGGTATCAGCCCTCCTTCATGATACTGAGACAGCCTTAAACCGGTTTTTCCCGGAATAACCCTGATGATTATTAATGGTTAGAGCAAAATGATTAAAAGAATGATAATCAGTAAGGCACTTCCTGAAATATAGATACCGGCAGCTTCCTGATGCCATTTCATTTCTTTCTTTATGTATTTAAGTTCTGAACTAAGATCTTTTTTGTCCAGCGGCGACATAGTAGTCTGTGGCATCTCCTTAATCTCCTTGACTCTCTTTTCAAGGATCTTCACCCTCTGCTGATGTTCAGTTTTGGTCATCTGGCTGATCTCTTTTTTATTGATCTTCTCAACAGGTCCGCTGGCCATGACTGCCAATCCAAACATTAACAAAACAGGTAATAACAAAAGACGTTTCATAACATTGATTTTTTTGTTAAACACTATTCAATGCAGAGCTATCATCATGCCAATGCCAGGTCAGAGAATAGCAGATTTACTAAATTCTCCTACGGTCATTGATATTCAAGGGTTCGCAGCTTAATTATGAAAATATACGTTTCCGTGAAAGTTTTTCAGATTGTGGCAAAATATCCCCGAATGTGATTGTTTTTCTTCAAATTATTCTGTTCCGGCGGGATCTGGCGTCACAAATGTGTCGCTATCATTGTGGCTTTGAAATGCTCCGATAGACTCTTCACAGGGTAGGTGTGAACGAAATGTGGAATTTCCAATAAAATATTTTATTTTTGCAGCTTCAAAGACTCTGTTATTCAGATTCTTTTAATACTAAGTAGTGATCGTTTAAATTAGCATGCATGATATTACCTGTTGTATCAGTAGGAAATAGTGTCTTAAGAAAAAAATGTAAAGAAGTTGATGAGCAACATCCGGGGCTTGATACCCTGATAGATAATATGTGGGATACCCTTTATGCTGCCGATGGAGCCGGTCTGGCCGCTCCCCAGGTAGGCATGGATTTGAGGATTTTCCTTGCCGACAGTAAAACCTCCTACAAGTATCTTGATGAAGATGAAAGAGAATGGTTCATCGGTGATAAAGGCATAACGGAAACCTTCATTAATCCTGTTATAACGTCAAGGTCACAGGAAACGTGGTCCGACGATGAGGGGTGCCTGAGCATTCCCGGTATATGGGATGAAGTGGAGAGGCCACTTACCATTACTATTGAATATTACGACAGGAATTTCGAAAAGCAGGTGAAAGAATACAGTGGCAAAACAGCCAGGGTCATTCAGCATGAATATGACCATCTTGAGGGTATACTCTTTTCCGACTATCTTTCCCCGCTTAAGAAAAGGATGATTAACGGTCGCATGCGTAAAATCTCAGAAGGCAAAGTAAAAACAAGGTACCAGATGAAATATGCCGTTTAACGGCATATCTCGTTTCGCAAGGGGGTAATACCTTCAACGCTTTTTATCAGTCCGGTGCCTGTAATGTTTTATTGGTCTGTAGCCGTGTAAATGCAGCCGGTCCATTTTCATGGAAAGCCAGTTGTGGGTACCGGGGAGCTCCATCCTTACAGCCAGGTAAATCTGTCTTCACCCGGGCAGATCTCACGATGCTTCTCCTCAATCCTTCTCTACGGTGAAAAAATCAGCGGGCTTCAGATTGCAGGTTTCGATCATATCCATGCAATAGGTCAGAAAACCAAGATCCTTATTGGTGTTATTGGTGCCCATCGTAAACGTGGCACCTGCAGCTTTGGCTCTTTTAATGAATGTTGCCGAAGGTATGTTGTACCGGGCACCAATCTCAATGGCAATGTGATTATTCACGGCTGCCGAGATAACCCTGTCCATCCTCTCAGGCGTCCATAGTTCATCATATTTGTCCTGTATAATGGCAGGAATAAATGTGGCATTAACATATATGTTTATCGGCTCGTTTTCCATGATACCGGTAATCCTGTCTACGAGCATATCCATAAATGCCTGTTCATCGTCCACCCATACTTCGTCTTTCATCCAAAGTCGTGTGCGGCGGCCTTTGTCGTCGGTGAATGTCATGGCATCGGTGAAAGCATAATCGAATTTTGCTACCGAATCGGGAGAGAAAAGCTTTATCCATTCCCTGCCTTCAGCCTGCAGGCCCCTGGCAAAAGGATAACCATCGAGTGAGTGGTAATAAACCATAAGTGCCGAGTCGCCGGTAATCGGAAATCCCAGGCCACAGTTGGCGGCGATACCGTACGTTATACCAGTGAGACGGGAATATGCCATGACATCCTCCAGGGTTAAGCCGCCTTTCAGATGCGCGTGAAGATCCGTCATTGGGTATCCGGCTTTTTTAAATGAATCAATTCGCCGGATCATTCCAAGGGTGTCGGGCGAAGCGGATCTGTCGGCATTGTTATTCAGGTTGCCCTGGCCTCCTGTACACGAAGCCAGTATAATTAGTATTGCCGAAAGTAACAGCCTGCCAGGCAGGAAACCGTTTTTGGGGGTCATAGTAGTGGTTTTTAAATTAATCTGATGATGGCTAAAGATATAAAAACATGTCTGAAAATTCTCATTAAAAATGCAAGCTTGTAATTTTGGATCATGGGTGTCACATTAAAATCAATTCATTATTTTTGTAATCTGTAGCTATCGTCAGAGCATGCGGGGACCGATTTCTCTTTTCAGAGCCATTAGTATCATTGGTTTGTGAAGCATGCGGTCGAACTTAAAAAAGCGATCGTCCCTGTTGCCGGTGAGGTTGAAAGATGTTGTCTTCCAATCAAATATAACACTGGAAAGGGAATGTCTTTATTATCTTGACACGTTATCATTTTTAGGACAATTTTTAGGATAATAGTAGCGTTAAAATGGAGATTAACTCAAAAATAAGTACTATGCAGAGGAGAAACTACATTAAGAACAACCCGGGCCAACACCTCATAATTTTTGTCTTTTTACTTTTCATTTCTATAACCGTCGGCATCAAGTCTGCCAATGCTCAGGACGAAGAGAAACCCTCGCTGAATACCGGCCCCATCGAGCAACAATTCGATTATATGGTCGATAAGTCCAGCAACTACGAGGAATATAAAGTTATCAAAAAAGCCTGGGTCTATACCTTCCGATCACATTTTCTGGATTCATTGAAATCCATGCGGACGGATATAAGTGGGAAACAGGCACTCATTCATTCAAAAAATACCCGTATTGATTCTCTTAATGCTGAATTACAGCAAACCCGCGAAGACCTGCAAACAGCTATCAAAAACCGCGACAGTCTAACCCTGCTCGGCATCAGTATGTATAAAAATATTTACAACGGCGTCATGTGGACGCTGATAGCCGCACTTATTGTAGCCCTGGCTGTATTTATCGGGCTCTTTAAACGTAGTAATAAAATTACCGTGCAGACCAGGAATGATCTGGATGAGTTGAAGCAGGAATTTGAAGAGCATCGCAGACATTCCCGTGAGCAAATGGAAATTGTGAAACGAAAACACCTTGATGAGATTAATAAATTGAGAAACAGTCATTAGAAATTCTTGGTGCAGGGGCCAGGAATATATTCAAAACACGTTCAATTACGTTGAACCCGGAAGTAAATTTTGCTCCCGGGTTTTTGTATTGTGTTTATGGTTGTTTGTTTGTGGGCCGAGATTAATTTCGAGATTAAGACCGGGAGCTTTCTAAAACTAAAATTAAATAGCTGGATTGAGTAAAATTTACGCACTTTAGTGTAATTATTACACACTTTTCTGAAAACAGTCTTTTTCGCTTTTACGGCCGCTATCGGATAGCTCCTTTTTAATTTTCAACTTTAATATCTCTACAATGTTATATAAGCAAACATCATACACCATATCACTATGCAAACAATACTCGGTGCGGGTGGTGCCGTAGGTTCCCACCTGGCAAAAGAACTCCTGGTTTATACCGATAAGATACGGCTTGCTAGCCGTAATCCTCAAAAGGTAAATGAATCGGATGAACTGTTCACAGCTGATCTTACCGATGCGGGTCAACTTGACAAAGCTGTTGAAGGATCTAATATTGTTTACGTCACTGTCGGTTTTAAATACAACAGGAAGGTCTGGGAGAAAACATGGCCGCCTTTTATAAAAAATGTTATTGATAGCTGTTCAAGACACAGCGCATGGCTTGTATTTTTCGATAATGTATACATGTACGATCCGAATTACATCAGCCACATGACTGAAGAAACACCGGTACGTCCGTCGAGTCGCAAGGGTAAGGTACGAGAACAGGTGCAAAGCATGATTCTGGAAGCTGTAGAATCGGGAAAACTGAAAGCACTTATCGCCCGTTCTGCAGATTTCTACGGTCTTACTAACAGCGTCCTGATTGAAATGGTACCAAAGAACCTGATGAAAGAGAAGAAAGCCAACTGGTTCGCGGATCTTCACAAAATCCATAATTTCACCTTTATTCCCGATGCCGCCAGGGCTACGGCTATCCTGGGTAATACCCCCGAAGCCTATGGTCAGGTGTGGCATTTACCGACAGATGGCACCAAACTAACCGGTAAACAGTGGGTTGAGCTTTTTTCGAGGGAATTGAATGTAAAACCTGCCGTACAGGTTATGCCTGTTTGGATGATGGGAATAGCCGGGTTATTTATGCCAATTATCAGGGAATTCAAAGAAATGGTGTACCAGTATGAACAGGACTACTTCTTCGACAGCTCAAAATTTACTTCTAAATTTGGCTTCAAACCAGTGAGTCCGGGAGAGGGCATAAAACGAATCGTTGAGCAATTGGAAGAACAAGAGACACAGAAGTTGCATACACCATAATGAAAAGAAATCCGAATTTTTGAAGCACTATTGTAACCTAATAAATTCTCCAGACGCATGAAACAACCTGATAATTCCGCTAAAATAAGGGCTGAGGCTTCAGGAAATCTTCAATCGGAAAAGCCTGAAGTGGTCAGTGCACCCAAAGACCCGGGTCGGCTTACCATTACAGTGGTATTTAACAATATCAGCAACAACGACAATCTGAAGAGCGCATGGGGCTTTGCAGCGTGGATTGAAGATAATGAAGGGGCTGTGCTGTTTGACTCGGGAAGCGACGGTAACATTTTGTTAGATAATATCACTGCGGCAGGACTCGACCTCACCCGTCTTCATACAATGGTCATTTCGCATGAGCATTGGGATCATGTAAACGGACTTCCGGTAATTACAAGTAAATTAAGGCGGCAGTTATCCGTTTTTGTTCCTGCAGGCATCGAACAGAAAATCAGGGACCTTATCCCCGGTGCTGACATCATACCGGTCACCGCGCCACAATGTATTACAGGCTCGATATGGACCACTGGTCCCCTGACCGCCAGTCATAAGGGTGATAAACTTTTCGAACAGGCACTACTGATCAGTAAAGAGGGTAAATCGTACATCATAACAGGCTGTTCACATCCAGGCATCGAACAGGTTGTTGCCGAAGCTAAAAATCATTTCCCGGGTAATGAGATCGCTCTTGTGGCCGGAGGGTTTCATATGGATGGTCAGAGTGAACAGGACATCAGAAAGGTCATTGAGAAACTGTCAGACATGAACGTTCGACACGTAGCACCGTCTCATTGTACCGGTGAAAATGCGATTAAGCTATTTTCCGAAGCCTGGAAAGATGATTTTATCCAGCTAAGTCTTGGTGAATCATATACGACTGAATAGTCAGTGTCCCGGGCTTGAGACAGACCGGGGAGTGTATCCGGGGTGAAGGCAGATTTACTTGCAAGAAAACCTTGTGATCCAGCCTATCGACTTTCTGAAGTGAATTTTTAACTATATCATCAGTGGTTATTTTTCTTTTCCAAGTAAAAGTCGCGGAGTACATAAAAAGCTTCTTTTTTGTCACCCCT
>DASQZK010000044.1:0-2380 GCA_035638735.1 Bacteroidales bacterium | reverse complement strand
AGGGAGAGGAATAATAATAACCCACCGTTGAAAGCCCTTCAGCCAGCGGAGAATAGGTGACCGTTTGCATGTTGTTAATATTGTTTATAAATGCGGATGTTAAAATTTCATCAAATTCATCTTTTTCACCATCTCCATCATTGTCCACGCCATCTTCTTCGGCATTAACCACAAGTTGAAGCGGCTGGGCCTGTGATCCGCCTTTGACATTTGCAAAGTAGTAAATACCGAATCTTGCCTTGTAGCCCGTACCCTTGGCCACCGTCATGATGGCTTTTTTTGCATAATAAAAACGGCTCATATTGGGCAAATCCGTCCCATCGCCAACGTAGGAACCACTAAAGAACAGCCAGTTCAGGTAATTTTTGGAATACCTGAAATAATTTGCGTTGTCTATGACACCATCGACCGCCACAGTGGACGGTTCAGCAGGCAAGGTTATGGTTCTCCCGTTGATCTTCCAGGTGCCTTTTTTGCCAGGAGCATCTGTGACATCTGCCTTCAATGCAAATTTATTTTTTAATATATCCAAATTCTCAGGGACATCAACCAAATAATATTCATTGCCTGTTATGATAATACCATACCCTTTGTCATTATAAAATCCATCAGCGCCTGGAAATTGTGTCACCACATCTAAAAAACCGCCAGGTGTGTAATCAATGCTGTTTTTGAAATCCGTGTGCCAGACAACCTGTTCCATCTCGGCCCCGCTGTCCAACAAAAGAACAATATTGGGAGGCAGGTCATCGGCGGTAATCGAAAATACACAGGTGTCATCAGCAGAGACTGAATACCCCATAAAAATAAGATAAAATATGATAAATAGTGTTGTGAGTCCGTATTTTCCTATTTTTTTCATAATAATTCCTATGCTTTCATAATATTTTTAAAACCCGGTTGTCTAAAAACCGATCCGGTAAAATCCAGCCAGGATATCTAACTTGGCATTGTTAGGGCCGTATCCCTTACAACGCATCTGATACTGATGGGCTTTGAACTTACCGACCGAATACCCTGATCCCCTGGGAGGCAACGAAGAGCTAGCGTATTGAACTTGTCCATTGAAAGACTGGGTTGAATTAAAGTATTGCGCTGTGGGAAAATCATCAGTAATTCCGACATAAGGAAGAACTGGATCGTTTGCTGTAATGTTTGGGAAATAATGAGGCGTCGCAGGGGTGATATTGTCAGGGCCGTATAAATCGGGGCTGTGTGCCACATAAGCTGTTGCAGATTCGGCTGCGTAAAACGCCATTTTATGCCGCATCTCATTTCCTGCGATCTGGGTTTCAATGCTCGATGTACTTAACGCTGCCATACCCAGAAGTGTTAGCAACATCAGCAAAACAACGGCTAAAACCGTTACAGACCCTTTTTCATTTTCCAACTGGAATTTTTGATTCATAAGATTTTCCCTTTGTATTAACATACGAAAATCTGTAACAATTATTGCGCTTAAATATTTGGTTTAAGAAAATTAATATTGGTGCTTTTGCCCCGGCCGGTTACCGTTACCGTAATGTTCTTGATGTTTGTCACCGGACTGTCGTTATTTACAGTCCAGGAAATGGTATAATAACCATCTCCAGAAACTTGCACATGCTTATTCCCGTTCGAGTCCGTGCCGCCCGGCGGATTACCGGCCATCTGAAGCCAGGGACTAGTGTATGGCAGGGCCGATAGTTCTTCAATCTTGTCCATTCCCCATGTGCTCAGATTGGTAAGTTTGCCGGCTGTGGAATTCATCTTGATGGCCGAGGTCTGCATGGCAGCCACGGCAAGCAGGCCCACTGCAAAAATGGTAATGGCGATGAGCACCTCTATAAGCGTGAACCCGTCTTCTTTTTTCAATTTTTCCGTTCGAGTCTCCGTGTATGTGATATGTGCTTTTTCAGATCTCATAATATCATCCTATATGCCTAAATTTCTGCATTTAATCGAAGTAGTTAAACGCCGCCGGCTGAAATTGTCATTCTGGGGTGCTAAAATCTGCATCCCCCGCTGGTTAAAGTAAGCGTTATTATTTTTTGAAGCTAACGTGTTCCTGCCTGTTCGGGCTACAATCGTTATTTCCACGGATCTGATTTGATCCAGAATCGGACTCCCGGCTGGAATGTTGATGCCACCTGGGTTCAGCACATTGGGAGGAGTAGCTCCATCAAGATATACAAAATCGATGGCATCGATGTTCTGGGCCACCGTCTGAGGAAACGGTGGGGCAGGTGGAACAACAGGAGGATTCACAGGATCAGTTCTGACTAAATTGTTGTTTGCGTCCAAAGCATAGGTGATGTTTTCACCAGGATCGTCCGTAGCCCCGTCCGAATCACTGCCAGGAGTATTCCCGATGACATCTTCCGTAAAATTGATAGACGTC
>DASQZK010000043.1:0-3317 GCA_035638735.1 Bacteroidales bacterium | reverse complement strand
AATGCATCCCGAATTTCTCCCTGATATATTCTGTCAGGGGATGAACCTGAAGACTCAGGTTTCCCCCATCGATGGTATCGAGGAAGTCGAAACGTATGGGGAATTCATCACCAAAGCGTGCATGAACAGGGTCGCCCAGGAGGTTCACCGTTTCGAAGAATACGATATTTATGGCCGGGGTTTCAAAAAGTGTCCCGTCGAGATTAAGGTAAAGGCTGTTTTCTTCCGGAACGCAGTTAAAACACCAGGCGTAATTCTCCGCATTCTCATCGAGGGCAAACCTTTCCTTCATCCATTGACCGCCCCATGGCCCCGGGTCATAGTACGGAACAACGCTGAAGGGCCTGGAGACCACATGGCTGAGCGCCCGTTTGAAGAGCCTTGCCGTGATCATTACCGGGTCCTCCCTGCGATTGGAATCAAGAACATAATTCCATTGTGGCATCAGTTTCTTCTTGTGCCGGTCACAAACCCTCCAGTCGACAAAAAATCCACGCTTATACTGCGCTTCAAAGGCTTCTTCTTCATTTTGCAAGCCCAGGTTAGACACCTCATTTTGCCGCATCCGAACCTGGATCTCCCAACGGGCCATGTCGGCATATACCAGGATCCCGGGATTGGGAACAATGAGAGACGCCCCGGTGCCAAGAATCAGCACAATGCCCTTGACATTCTCTTCGGCTTTTTTTTGCAACCGGTTAACCTTGCCGTGGTCAAAAAAGGACTGGAGTTCCAACCGCGTCATATAACCGAATACCCTGTCGTCGGTAACATCGGGGAAGGTAAGATCCCGGACCTCTTCTTCAGGGAGAAGAGCTTCGGACGATTCAATCAGGAGTGCCGGTTTCAACTCCCTGACCAGTCCCTCCCTGATTTCCTTGTAATGGACACCCTGGTAACATTCCACAACGATGATGGTTTTCTTCTCAGCACGTGCAATAACATCCTCCTTCAGCCTGAGTGAAATATTCTCCCAACCGTTAATGGAATCCTGTCTGCTCTGCTTAACCTCTACTTCGGGTGAATTATTAAATTCTGTCATTAATGGTTTTTCAATTAAATGATTTGTAAATAGTTAGTATCTTATGATCTGACAATGGTTTGTTAGTATCCCTCATTCTGGGTGAGATTTGGATCGACATCCCTTTCGTGCTGGGGCACGGGAAAAAGTGTGTTAAAGCTCTCGGGTGTGGCTTTAGCACCTTTGGCCGCATTCACCCTTTCCACCAGTCTGCCGGTACGTACAAGATCGTACCACCGTTGACCTTCATTGACGGTTTCACAACGTTTTTCCTTGTAAACGGCAGTCCGGAATTCATCCTGGTTCAGGCCTGATAAGTCGGGAAGCACACCGGGGTTCCCGTTTCTGGCCCTTGCCCTTACCTGGTTTATAGCATCGTATGCTTCGGTGGTGGGTCCGCCATTAGCTTCATTAAGTGCTTCGGCATACATAAGCAGGACCTGGGCATAACGCATCACCATGAAATCGGCACCTGTATTGCCGGTTTCACGGGCCGGGTAAGCACTCTGGTCCCAGTGTTTCCAGATATGCGGGTAAAAGGTTTGCGTGCCGAAATAGTTATATGAATCAAAGAAGGTCACATCTTTACGATAATCACCTTCTTCAAACGTGTTCAGGAGATCTTCGGTGGGTAGCATAATCTCGACACCAGCAGGGAAGGCCCCGATGGAAGGCAGGCCACTGATCACGATCCTTGAATCTTCAGCAGGGACTTCACCGTTGAACTGTACTTCGAAGACCGATTCTTTCCCGTTATAATTCGCTTCTTTAAAATTGTCGGCATAATCATCCCACAACCCGTAAACATCCAGATCCATCACCTCCTTACCATATTGTGCGGCACGATTCCATTGATGCCTTGTAAGGTAAACCTCAGACAACATTCCAAGTGCTGCACCTTCAGTTGCTCTTCCCTTGTCGGGCCCAGAATAGGAGGGCGGCAGTGATTCCGATGCATCCCTGAACCCCGGAATGATAAGCTTAGCATAGATTGTGTCAGCTGATGTTCTTGCTACCTTGTAGTCGCTCAGTGTTGAACTGGGAACGGTGACCAAGGGGACATCCCCAAAGAGCCTGACAAGGTTGAAATAAAACAGCGATCTCAAAAACTTCGCCTCACCAAGCAGCCTGTTTTTGAGTGTCTCATCCATATCAATAGGTGGGATTTTCAGGATAGCAACGTTAGCACGGTGAATACCTACATAGCTGTCCTGCCATATTCCTTTAAGGTAATTGTTATTCGTCTGTATATCGTATTGATCGATCTGCCTGAGGTTCGGGTCCGGCAGATCCTCATTCAGGAAGCAGTCGTCAGAGCCTATATCCTGTATAAGCCAAAGGTTCGAACTGTATAAATTCACATAGCCGAGCACATCATAAATGGCATTTATCGCGGCTATGGCTTCAGCTTTCGTTTTGTAGTAATTGTCGTAATTCTGCGAACCTTTGGGTTCCAGGTTGAGTTGCTTCTCACAGGCTGAGGCGAGAAGTACGGTCAGAATAATGATGGCATATTTTTTCATAACCTGTTTATTGCTGTTTTTGTGAACCGTTTCATCAGAAATTAATGTTAATACCTACAAGGTATGATTTTGCAGAGGGGTAACCCCCGTAATCATATCCCTGGCGAAGGTTATCCTGCCCGAAACGGCCAACTTCAGGATCAAATCCGGTGTATTTAGTGAGTGTTAGCAGGTTTTTGGCCGAGACATAGACTTTCATGTTGTAGATTCCGATTTTCCTTGTTAACTGGTGTGGAAGGATATAGCCTAAGGTTAACAGTTGGAGCCTCAGGTAGGATCCATCCTCGAGGTACCGGTCCGACATACGCAGGTAGTCGGCATTCCTGTTGGCCCGAGGGTATATGTTGCTGGGGTTTTGTGGTGTCCAGCGATTAAGCATGTCAACAGAGGCATTCGACTGCCCGTTCCCCGATTCAAGCTCAAACCGGTTGGCATTCAGTATTTTATTCCCATATACGCCGTTAATGAATGCTGAAAGTTCAAAATTCTTATAGCTTAGCGTGTTGTTAAGGCTCCAGATAAAATCCGGCTGTGCACTTCCCAGAGTGGTTCTGTCTTCGGCGTTAATCTTACCGTCATCGTTCCGGTCTATATACTTGAAATCTCCTGGTTTGTCACCATAAACGGCAGCCTGGTCGGCTTCATCTTGTTGCCATATACCGTCGGAGATGAGTCCGTAAAAAGTTCCGAGCTCTTCGCCTTCTGCGATGACCGCCCAGTTACCGATTTTAAGTTTGTACTGGTCGTTATTGATATATAAGGCATCGTTATTA
>DASQZK010000042.1:0-2309 GCA_035638735.1 Bacteroidales bacterium | reverse complement strand
TTTTCCAATGGTCTTATGTGGGGACATGGCTATGCCGGCCAGGATGATATAGGCGGCATATACTTTTATACCTATCACCAGGATATGGCCGGCGGCTACGGTGATTGTATCCGGTGGGGAAATTTCAAGTTTCAGCCCGATCCGGAACGCTGGTATAACGTCACCATCCGCATGGTAATGAATACCGTCAGGAGTGATGGCAGTGGCGGAAACAAAGATGGCCTCATGGAAGGTTTTGTTGACGGAAAACTGGTGGTCTCAAAGACAGGCATGCGGTTCAGGAACCTGTCGGGGATACACATCGATAAGATGAAGATATACAGCCACTACGGTGGTTCCGGAACGGAATATGGCCCTTCGAACAATGAATGGACCGAGATTGACGATGTTTGTCTGTTTACCTATGCCGATGGTGTGAATGTTCCCAGAGGAAATAATCCCAGCCCTTCCGGCCGGATACTACAGCTTCCAAACCTGAGTAGCAGCTCATCCGCCACATCAGGCACTACTCCTGCCGCACCCGGAAGCCTGGTTGTTACCGGAACGGATGCTTCTTCTGTTTCAATAAAGTGGAGCGACAACGCCACCAACGAAGATGGATACCGGCTTGAGCGTTCAACTTCCGCAACTTCCGGCTTCAACCTGGCGGCAAACCTTTCGCCAAATATCACCTCATTCACTGATGCAGGACTAAGTAGCAATACAAAATACTATTACCGTATAAGGTCATACAACTCATACGGAAATTCATCCTGGGCAGGTCCGGTACCGGTTACCACCGGCACGGCTTCTTCCTCCCCTTCACCCTCAACCGGCAGCGGAGATATGTTAGCCTGCTGGTTGCTTGACAATACGGGTAACGATGAGTCAGGAAATAACCATAATCTATCGCTTTATAATGGCGCCGGCTTTGCCGTCGATCATAAACAGGGCACACACTCCTTGGTGTTGGACGGCACTGATGATTATGCTACATGTCAGCCGATTGATTTAGGGAGCCGTTTTACCGTTGGTATGTGGGTCAAAATACCATCAGGACGACCAAATATTCAAACGATACTGGCAAACGGGACTTCCGGTTCAACAAGCAATGGATTTAAACTGATGGTGAACACCTACGGTACGTCGGACGCCAAAATCGCATTCGAAACGGGTGACGGCACCATTTCGGCCGTAACACGCAGTAACGGCAGCATATTCGAATTCGGCACATGGAATTATGTGACGGTGACTGTTGATAAGATATCTGGCGTGGTGAAATTGTATTACAACGGATCAGATGTGACCTCTCAGGCAGGAAGTCATAAGTCATTTAAAAGTAATGACATCCTAAAACTGGGAACCATGACAAACGATATCTTCGATATGGCGGGCGAAATAGACCATCTGGATATTCTTGGCAGGGTGTTAAGCGGTTCTGAAATTCAAGATCTGATGTTGGCAAAGGAGCCTGTAAAAGTTGTGGCACCCTCATTGTTAAAAGCCACATCACTTAACGGCGAGGTCAGCCTGAGCTGGAATGATAATTCGGATAATGAAACGGGGTTCATCGTGGAAAGAAGCCCTGACGACACATCAACGTTTTCTGTTGTAAAGACGTTAGGTGCCAACCAGTTGTCATTCGCCGATAACCAGGTAAGCATAAACAGGACCTATTTTTACAGGGTTAAAGCCATCGCAGACCTTGTTGAATCGGATTATTCAACCACCACGTCGATTAATGTCATACCTCCTCTGCCGGCAGCTCCATCAAACCTGAAGACCGGAAATGCCTCCCTAAATTCGATGCAGCTGACCTGGATTGACAATGCCACTTATGAGGAAGGATTTTATGTTGAGCGGTCAACAGATCCGACAACCGGATTTTCACAAATTGCTAAGGTTGGTCCGAATATTATGACATTCAACGACCAGTCTCTGGCAGAGAGTACAACTTATTACTACAGGGTCAGGGCCTGGAATTCAGCCGGTAACTCCAACTGGTCCACCGTCGCTTCCGGCACCACAGCTTCTCCGGCGCCCCCACCGTCTCAACCGGGTATGATTGCTTACTGGCCGGTTGAATACAGCGGAAAGGATCTTTCAGGGAATAGCAACGACCTGACCTTGCATAACGGCGTTCTATACAGCTCTGACAAAAAGATTGGAACTGCTTCGATCACCCTGGACGGAACTGATGACTATGCCTCTTCCCCTGCCCTGGATCCTGGTAATACATTTACGATTACCACGTGGGTCAAAATACCTTCAGGCGAATCTAACATCCAGACGATTATAGCCAATGGAGCATCCGGCTCAAACAGCGACGG
>DASQZK010000041.1:0-4053 GCA_035638735.1 Bacteroidales bacterium | reverse complement strand
GGTCATTTCCACTGGGCCTTTTTCCTGGCTTCTCTTTTCGGACTCATTTTTGCCCACGCTTCCAATAACCTGATCAACGACCTGGTTGATTACAGCAAGGGCATTGACAAGAATAATTACTACCGTGCACAATACGGCCCCCAGCCTCTGGAACATGGCCTTATGACCAAAAGTGCATTCTACCGTTTCACGCTGGTCACGCTGGCTATTGCCATTGCTTTTGGTGTATACCTTGTGATGAATACCGGCATGGTAACATTGTATATCGCACTGGCAGGCTTGTTTTTCCTTCTTTTTTACACCTGGCCTCTTAAATATATCGGCCTTGGAGAACCAACCGTTTTGTTGGTGTGGGGTCCCTTAATGATTGGCGGAACCTATTTCGTCTCATCCGGAGCCCTCTGGAGCTGGAACGCCGTATGGATAGGCCTGATTTACGCCATTGGCCCCACCTCGGTACTTTTTGGAAAACATATCGATAAAAGGAAAGAAGACAAGGTCAAGGGTGTACATACCCTGCCCGTTCTTATCGGTGAAAAAGCCGCCCGGTATTCCAATATCGGTCTCTGGATATTACAATACCTTCTGACTTTTGCCCTGATTTTAACCGGCAAACTGTCAATTGCCATGCTGGTAGTGCTACTGGCGCTTCCTAAATTTATCCAGACAGCCCGTATCTATACCAAACCGCGGCCAGAATCGGAGCCTGCCGGACTGATGAAAGGTGTTTGGCCGCTTTACCTGGTAAATTATGCTTTCGTATATAACCGCCGCTTCGGATTGCTGTTTTTACTCGGCCTGATTATCGACGTCGTATTATACCGGTTTGGCATAACCCTTTTCTAAATTATTCCTGAAAGGGATACCGGTAAATACCGAAATTATCAGACCCGGAATGCAACATTTCTTAGCAGCTCCGGGTCCCTTCATAAAACCTTTTTTTTGTAATTCCGTATCTACCAATTAGAATCGTTTAACTAAACCAAAAAATGATGACAAGAAGATTTATTGCACTCGCACTGATGGTTTCTTTTGTTGGTTTCATTTCCTGTAAAAAGGATAATAATAATGACACCGTCAAAGTTCCCGTCCAGGAAAGTAAAGACAACCTCAACAGCCTGGCTGCCGACATGCAGAAAGATATGAATGCCGTTTACGAGGAGAACGGTTGGATGGCTGCAAATACTTTCGTTTCTCTGATGAGCATTGAAGATCCTGTTTTTAACGGAAACATCGTTAAAAAAAGCACGGGTAAAAAGCTTACCCTTAAATCATTTATGCATCTTGAAAACCTTAAACGATCAGGCGATCATGTGGTTTTTGCCGACTATGTCGGGACCTATACCTGGAATGCCGCTAACCAGGGTTGGGATATTTCCCAGAACGCGCCATCCGATAAGATCGTGTTTAATTTCCCTCTTGAAAGCGCACAATCCGTAAACAACAATGTAAGCCTGACCGTATACGATTACCAGGAAGTTGAAATCACGGAAACTGACGAGTACGGAACTTGGACATACTGGGAACCAAGTGCAGCCCATGCCGACCTGGTTGTCAATGACACCAAATACCTGGAGCTTAACTACACTGCAGCATGGAATGCTTCAAGCGGAGATCCGCAGAATGTCAGTGTGTCTCTCTTTGTAAAGCCTTATACCCTCAGCTTAAGCATGTCACAGGAAAGCAATACCGGAAGTGCCGAGTTCATCCTGGAGGAGGGTGATGTCCGCATTTGCTCTGTTGGTGGTGATGTTACCTTAAATGCCGAAACGTTTGATGTTCAGACAATAACCGGTTATGTTCAGTACAGGGATATTAAACTTGCCGGCGACTTGAATGTTGCTGCCATTGATGCACTCGAAACCGATCCCACTGCTGACTTCCTGAATACAAACGTAGATCTGGCCTTCTACAATTACCCTGAAGATTCTAAGTTCGCAGACATCAACTTCAACGATAACGGCCCCGACGGTCTCGGCATTGATATTGCCTTTACCGACGGTACGACCATTGACGGATACCAGTTTGTAAACGACCTTATGGCGACGCTCGACAGTTATGTACAGCCGGCCTCTGCCAAGTAATTTTTTATAGGTTTGTATACCATTAAAAGCTGTCTGCAATATGCGGACAGCTTTTTTTATGCCCGGAAACGCACACATGAAAATTGTAAAAAGGCAGGAAGTGCTGGCTATGTCACACTATATGGAATTAATGATGTGGTGAAGCCGGCTGTATATGAGAGGCGAGACGCGTCAGTTTATCATCTGGACCCTGATCTCCGAAAGAATATCAGTGATCTCATCGAGAATCCCCGGGGTGATTCCGCTGTGATAGTCAGACGTGGAGATCACTTTTGTGACCGTATCAATTGAAAAATCGTCCTGGTCATAATAAATATCAAAACGATCGAAGCTCTTTTTCAACAGTTTGAGCATTAGCAGGTCTCCGGCAACATCAATATTGTCCTGGTAATTGCTTAGCAACGATATCAGGCTGTTCAGCGAATATTTCTGCTCGGCAATACGGTCCGATATTTCGACATTGTCGGGCGTAGCCCGAAGTATCCGGGTTGAAATGTACAAGGCTTCAACCCATCCACCGGTAACAATCAGCGCAGCCCAGGCATCATGATTATTATCTTTGAGGAAACTATCAGTACGTTCATAGATGCCCGTCACTATTTTGGTTATGGAATCCTTATTGCTGTAGTAGTGCTCCATATCATTCATCAGACTTTCGAAATAGCTGGATGGAATGCCCAGTTTTTCTGTCATCAGTTGAATGCTGGTTAAATAACGGGCCGTTGTTGCCGATTGGTTGAACATCCTGGCATAATTCAGATCCACACCGTACACGCCCAGGTTCAGGGCAATTTTATGTGGATCCTGGTAGCGGGCAAAATTATCCGGTTGGTTTAGTATATTGGGATTGTAATTCGCACCTACTTTCTGAAATATCTCCGACATCTTGGGGGGAAGATACATATTATAAAAGATCAGTCTCACATTGCTCTGTTCATCAGCGGATGTGGTGCTGACAGCCAGGTCCTTCTTTTCAACGGTAGCCTGGTGGTTTGTGCACCCCGGGGCCATCAAAACCAGTAAAAATATTAAATATAATATGAAGGAATGCCGTATGATCATTTAACCGGATTAACCTTTTAAAATTAAAAATTAAAGCGAAAAAATAAAAAGAGAACATCGTTAAATCAGATGATTTTCCTGACCTTCATACTGGCAATGAGAATATCGACAATTTCATCGGGACCTACCGTCATGCAGTTGAATTTCATGTCGAAACGGGTATAATCGTTTCCCTTGCCTTCGAAGTAATCGCGGAACATCTGCCTTCTCCGGTCAAGGTCAATGCAACATTTCCGGGCATCATCAAGGCTCATATTGTGTTTTTCACTGGTCCTTAATGCCCGCCACTCCAACGGGGCCTCAAGATGAACATGAAGAGACCTGGGTATATCGCGTGTGATGGCAACACCGCCCCGACCTACAATGATGGCATTTCCCTCATCGGCGAAATTTCTGATGACTTTGGCAATGGTATTCCTGATCTTACGATCGGTTTTATAAAATCGCTTCGAATGTGAAAGAAGCAGATCCTCCAGCACGCCGTGCTGTTTATAATCGAAAATATACTGAATTTCAGCCAGGTCGACATCCAGTTCCTTTGCCGATTCCTCAATGATTTCCTTGCTGATCCAGCGCCAGGGAATGGTCTTGGCAAATTTTATCGAACTGTTATTCAGGGTATCGGTCAGCTTTTGGGCAATTCGTTTGGCCGGACAACCCACTTCCCTCGATATCGTAATAACCGGACCCGGAAATGACTGGCGTAAAACAGATTCTTCGTACCTGTCCTTTAGGTATTTTGAAATATCAATCTTCATCCTTTTCGTGGTATTAGGTTATGAAAGCGACTTTTCAGTCAGCGTATTGACGATTCAAAATGAGTATTCAAGGCAGACCTCCAGCAAAAAACCCGGCGTTTCAGTACAACTATCCAGATGCCTTCCATATAAAATTACGCTTTTCCGCA
>DASQZK010000040.1:0-3646 GCA_035638735.1 Bacteroidales bacterium | reverse complement strand
CGATGATGGACAGGTTCTACTACTATCTCAGCAAAGGCCAGTCAAAATCGGAAGCATTACGGAACTCCAAACTTGACTTCCTGGCCAATGCAGACCAACTGAAGTCTAACCCGTATTTCTGGTCCAGTTTCGTAATCATCGGAAATTCCGAGCCGGTTTATTCAAATTCAAACTGGAAAATGATTTTAGAACTATTGCTGATTATAAGCACGGTACCATTAGTGATCTTATTATTATACAGGAAATATAAGAAAGATGCCAACATAAAGTCAACCTGATTGCTATTGCTCGTCCTGGCCGGGAAATTCGGGATCTTCTTTTATCTTTCCGATAAGATACTCTTTGCAGAAATGTTTCCGCTTCTTGATGTAATTGTCACTCTTAAAGCCCAGAGTCTCGGCTATCTCTTTCTGTGACACACCATCGACCGACATTTTAAGTATTTTCTGACAATCGGGCGGAATTTTAAGAAAGGCTTTCTGGTACAAGGAATAGCGGTTATCTTCTTCCCTGAAGGGTTCGGGTTCTTCAAATTCGATGTACGTATGATTTTCCTTTAGATTTTTATCCTGATTCTTTCTGTCCCTGAGATGTTTGAGCCATAATAACCGGCAAATGGAATAGATATAGGTCTGAAAACCGCTTTTCAATTCAAAATCGGATTTTTCACGAATATTGCGGAAAACAACGATAAGCGCCTCCTGAAAAACATCTTTTGCATCCTCTTCAGTTCCACTATTGGTCAATACAAGTTTTGCTATTGCAGGAAAATGAGCTTTATATACATACCGCAATACCCGGTTATCCCGACGTCGTATACCATCTATTATTTCTGTAACTGAATATCGGTTCACAGGTAAAATTATCCTTTGTTCTCAAAACTAATAAAAAAACCGGTCTGTTAATCTATTTCAATGAATCGGAATATGAAGTTCTTTCTATACCTAAGGAAATTATTTCTGTCGAAACCTGAAGCCAAAGTGATTACATGTCAAACGTAACCCTTATTTCAGGAACGTCCGGCACAGAATTATTCCGAATAGAAATTGATCATATCCTGTATAGCCTTCTGACATACCTTGCAGAAGCCGTCAGCCGTATTACTTTTCATCCTGCAATCAAGTTGGGGCCGGTATATTCCCCTGGCGATATACCCACCGCCTTCAAAAGCCCCGACAGTATGAGCGTACTTTTTTTTGGCAGGTGTTGGTATGGGCGTCTTGCTCCTGACCATCGACTTCCATTTTTTATCAAAATGAACGAGTGTTGTCAGGTTGGGCTCGACAGGCTCTTTGTCCAGGTCGTAAAAATCGCTATAGGCAACACTCGACGTGTAATATTCATCACCAAGCCCGGCAAAGGCATGACCGAATTCATGAATGAATACCTGTTCCGACAACACATTGTCGGCTGAAAACAAGCTGTAGTGATTGAATATTCCACCTCCGCCATATTTATCGGTATTAACAAGCACAATCACCTGGTCGTAAGGCACGCAAGCGGCAATGTCGCGCACCTTCCAATAATCCATGGTCGTCAGGTAGCGTTCGCTGTAAAACGTATAAAAACTCGAATTTAGCACGGTTTTTTTCCACTCATTTATACCCGGATTATCAGTGCCACTATCTTCAGAGACTGAGAATACCGTCCGGATGTTAAATTTATCCCTGTTCTTGTCATACGGTGACATGCTGAACAGATACCTGCTGAACCGTCTGACGTCATCAAGGAATTTCTCTTTTTCGGCAGCAGTATATCCCTCGGCGATAAAAGCAAGGTCTACTTTCCTGTGGGAGTCTCCCGATACTGAAATATCCTCTGATTCAAATGCTTCCGGCTTTCGCTTTTCGATAAGTATATCGGCAGGATTGATATATATTGAATAGTTCAGTTCTTTTTCGTCAGGAGTCGGATGACGAAAAATTTTCAGTTTTACTGTTTTCTGAGGGTACGGAAACGTGAGTGTCTCCTGGAAGGCTTTCCGAAGGCGCCCGGCCTCACTGGTAGTTTGCCATTCCCTGAATAGGGTATTGAAGCTCCTTGAGTAAAGTAGTTTATCGGTAACACTGTCCCTGACTTCAAACAGGAAATTACCATAATCAAGGGTATCGGCCAGATTTGTTTCAGACCCGCCCCAAAATGGTTCTTCGCAGACCCGGGAAAGGGAAATATCGAAACTGTCTTTATCACCTGCCAGGACATAGTCGACGCGCATGCTACGATCGACAAACCAGTTGGAAAAATCAACGCCGGCATGCAGGGGCGTGGTGAATGTCAGAAACAGACACAAAATGTATTTCATGATATAAAAATAAAATTGATTAGTCGGCTACGGTCCTTTCACAAAACGTAGTAAAATTATAACTTCGTGCACGAAAAACAAATCAAGTCTTCCTGTCATGATTGAAAACTGGATCGCTGCACTCAATTCCCTGCTTCGGGATACCGGGCTCTCACAAAAAAATGCCAACCTGCTGGAAACGATTATCGTACTGCTGGTCATATTTTTACTTTCCTTTCTGGCCGACAAGATTGCCAAGAAGATCCTGATAAGTTCGCTGAAGAATTTCGTCAGGAAAAGCCGGAATAAGTGGGACGACATCCTTCTTTCCTATAAATTTTTCCACCGGCTGGCACATATTGCCCCGGCACTGGTCGTTTATTATACCATCGATTATGCCTTTGATTTGCCAAATCTCGTCGGCGTTATCAAGACCGCTTCTGTGCTCTATATAATCCTGATCAGTCTTTTGGTGATAGATTCCTTCCTTAGCGCGCTTCATTCCATTTACATGACCTTTCCCATTTCCAAAGAAAAACCCATAAAAGGTTATGTCCAATTAGTGAAGATTGCCATGTATTTATTTGGCATCATTGTGATGATATCCATACTGTCGGGTACACCGGCTTTAAAACTGCTCGCCGGACTCGGAGCGTTGGCGGCCGTACTTCTACTGGTCTTTAAAGATACAATCCTCGGGCTGGTAGCCAGTATCCAGGTGTCGGCAAACAATATGGTTAAACCAGGCGACTGGATCACGATGCCAAGCCGCAATGCCGACGGTACGGTGCTCGAGATTACCCTTAATACGGTTAAAGTTCAGAACTGGGATAAAACCATCATCACTTTTCCTACATATTCATTGGTTACCGAGGCTTTCAACAACTGGAAAGGTATGGAAGAATCGGGTGGAAGAAGGATTAAACGTTCGGTAAATATTGACATGCGGAGTGTAAAATTCATGGATCCGCCACTGAAAGAAAAACTACGTAAGATTCAGCTTATCAAAGACTACATCGCCCAGAGGGAAGAAGAAATTGACCGTTTCAACCAGGAACGGAAAGTCGACCCTTCGATGCCGGTCAATGGCCGAAGAATGACAAATCTGGGCATATTCCGAAAATATATTGAAGCTTACCTCAAACAACATCCCAGGGTAAATACCGACCTGACCTTTCTTATCCGTCATCTTCAGCCCTCTGAAACAGGTTTACCCATTGAAATTTATATCTTCAGCCGTGACCAGGAATGGGCAAAGTATGAAGCTGTCCAGGCCGATATCTTCGATCACATCCTGGCCTCCATTCCTTATTTTGAGCTGAGGGTTTTCCAAAATCCTACCGGTGACGATTTTAAAGCCCTGTT
>DASQZK010000039.1:0-4294 GCA_035638735.1 Bacteroidales bacterium | reverse complement strand
TATCAAGGTGAACCAGGGTACCGCCTCGTGGCTGAGTGATCCCGAAACACTGCAAAGAGATTACAGCGGGTGGCGGGCTGATACCGATCCAATCGCGGAGACTTCACCTTTTACAATGCTCAGTATTTTGAGGCATCTTGTCGACTCTGCCGGTGTACCCCAGGAAGATATCTACCTTGGCGACCCCATTGCCGATGTATGGCAGCATACTTACGACTATCTGCATGCCGTTTATCCCAACCTGAAATATGTGGATAAGAACGCCACCTATGAGGCTATCGGCCGGACGACGCTTGACATTCCCGACAATCCCGTGATTTTTTATTCCGATCACGGCACCGTTATGCCCGATGCTATCAGTGACAAGCTTTACAGCCAGATGCAGGACGCCGACTATATGATCAACATGGCCGCGCTCAAAGCACACGCCAGGGCCGGTGTTACCCTTACGGCCAAAAACCATTTTGGCTCGCATACCCGCGAAAGTGCAGCCCACCTGCACCCCAGCCTCCCTTCACCTGAAAATGACACCCCGCTTGAGTCAACTACAGGTTACAATAAATACAGGGTCCAGGTCGACATCATGGGATCCCAGTTTCTCGGTCAAAATACACTTCTCTATTTTATCGACGGCTTATGGGGTGGCGGCGAAGCCACAGAACCACCGGTGAAATTTACCTCCCCACCTTTCAACGACGACTGGTCCAGTTCAATTATCATCTCTCTCGACCAGGTCGCCCTTGAATCGGTCTGCTTCGATATTCTTCGTAACGAATTCAACGACCCGACAAATATTAAAAGATACCGGCCTCACCTGTATGGTGCTGACGATTATCTTAAACAGGCTGCCGATCGTGCAAACTGGCCTGAAGGTATATTGTATGACCCTGAAAATGACGGCACCATACTTAAATCACTCGGCGTGAACGAACACTGGAATGATGCTGTCAACCGCCAGTATTCAAGAAACATGGGCAAAGACTTTGGCATTGAACTGGTAACCATCCCCGGTAATATGTCTGTCGACGATCCCTTCATATCCAGGCAGGCTTCATCGGCACCGGTGT
This sequence comes from Bacteroidales bacterium, assembly GCA_035638735.1. Taxonomy (GTDB): domain Bacteria; phylum Bacteroidota; class Bacteroidia; order Bacteroidales; genus DASQZK01. The sequence goes on along the minus strand of DASQZK010000039.1, from coordinate 3,227 downwards.
TCGACGGACAGGCAAACGACGATTGCTGGAAATCTGCCGACTGGTATAACATCGGCTATACCTGGATACCATACGGCGATACTGTACCCGCATCCGATTACTCAGGGAGATATAAGACCCTGTGGTCACCAATCGACAGTATGATGTACTTCCTCGTTGAAATCCATGATGACGTCTTTATCGACGGCTACCAGTATCCAAATACCGATTATCCGAATTACGACGTCGTGGAATTGTTTATCGATGAAAACCGGTCTGGCGGCGATCATGTCTTCGACAACCCTTCGACAGGTGAAGACGCCGAAAACGCTTTCTCCTATCACCTGGCCGTAAATGCCCCGCCTGACGGACAGGTCACGCATGACTTCGTAGCTGCCGATATCGCAGGTAACAGCTGGTCGGACTATCATATAGCCAATTATGCCGATAACTTTAGTCATTTCACCATGCGCAAAGACGGAAATAATTACACCTATGAATTTGCCCTGAAAGTATTCGACGCTTCATTCGATCCGGTAAATCCGGCACTGTCGAGAGTAGAACTGACCGATGGCAAGACCATGGGCGTATCACTGGCGTATAATGATAATGATGCCCCCGACGGGCAGCGTGATAATTTCTTCGGAAGCGTATGGGTTCCTGAAGAAGATAATAACAGCCACTGGGAAAACGCAGACGATTTCGGCAAAATGGTGCTTTATCCCTCCTCCCCGCCGGTTAATCATCCGCCGGTGGTGACCGGAGAAATCCCTGATGTGACTATCTCCGACTATGGAACCCAGATAGTCCTGGTTGATAATCTCTCGTCATATTTTTCCGACGAAGATGGCGATATGCTCGACTACCGCGCTTTTGATACCGACGCGTCCATATCCCTCTCCGTTCAGAATAATCAGCTCCTTGCCCTGGCAACCGACGCCTTTAGCGGTTACTCAACCATTTCTGTCAGGGTTTCCGATCCCGGCAATCTGGTCGCATACACGCATTTTGCACTTATGGCTGATAACCGGGCCCCGGTAGTTCTCAGTGATATCCCCGACTATGCCCTGGCAGCGCTGAATGAGACGTACACTATTGTGGATAATATCCTCACTATTTTTACCGATCCGGATAACGACGGACTTACCTATACCGCGGTATCAGACAACGAAAATGTGTCGGTATTCTTTTACGGTAATATGCTAAGAGTACTTGCCTCCGACGGTTTCAGCGGCACAGCGAACATTGTGGTTACAGCCAGTGACGGCATTGATGAAGTTTCTACAGGCTTTAAGGTAACTTTTGAAGGAACGGGCATCACTGATCAGATGATCAGCAGCTCATTGGTATGTTACCCCAATCCGGTGGCCGGTAATACCATGAATGTCAGTTTTACTGCGCCTGGAAGCGGGCATGTAAGACTGAGGGTTTTCGGTATCAATGGTATGCAAATACAGGATATTGTCGATACGAAAAGCGCTGATTCTTTCACTACAAGACTCGACCTTTCAGCGCTCAGCGACGGATTATATATTCTCGAAGTACGCTTTAATAAAAGCAAAGCTGTTTACAGGTTTACGAAACAATGACAGGTCCATGAATGCTTAATAATTCCTGAACCTCTGTTTACCCTGAAGAGAAGAACTGAGTGAAAAGTCCCTGTCTCCTTTATCCGAAATGATTTTTTTCGGGAAATGAAGACAGGGGCTTTTTTGATTTCCATCCCGACTCTTATTGCCAACCGCTACAACTTAGAATAAAAATGAATAAGCCCTGATGTGTCAATAATAAAACCTATTAAAAAACATAGAATGATTTTTTAATTAGCTTTAGCACGCTAACAACCAATTAACAAACTCAAATAATAGTTCAATACCATGATGCATCCTAAGTTTGAAGAGTCTTTCAGGAAGGTTAGAACTTTTCTGAAACGTATCAGGGTACCCGGATCGGTAATATTTATCATCATGGGTATTCTTTCAACCGTCTGGTTCCTTGCCAGGGTGATACCTAAACCGCAACGCGCAGCCTATCCGTGTATGAGGGCTGCTTTCCCGGTCATGACCGGCTTCATTGTCTGGCTGATAAGTATCACCGGGTCAATTACGGCTTTCCGTTATGCCAAAAAGAACATGAAAAACCGCAGGTTTATTGTTGCTGCTTCCCTTTTTGTTGCAGCTGCAGCTTTCGGTGTTTTCGGACTTGTTGAACATCATAAGAAGGCCATGGCCGCCGACAATTATGTCGACAACGACTATTTTGTCCCCAACGAGCCTATGGGTAAAGGACAGGGTGTTCATCCAGGTCGTGTTGTATGGATTCATAACCCTGATGCTACCAATGAAAATTGTGCCAACACCCAGTCTGATCCTTACTACACCGCAGACAATAACGACCAGGCTGTGATTGATAACATGGTTAATGATGCCATACTCAAATTAACCGGTGAAGCCAATGTTTCCGATGCCTGGGACGGTATCTTTAAAAACTTCAATACTAAGAAAGGAAGAGGCGACAGGACATACGAAGCCGGTGAAAAAATCTTCATCAAAATAAACCAGGGAACGGCTTCATGGCTTTGTGATAAAACCACCCTTGAAAGAAGTTATGAAGGATGGACGGCCAATAATGCTCCCGTCACCGAAACGTCTCCCTTTGTAATCATGAGTATCCTCGAGCAACTTGTCGACGTTAAAGGGGTCAACCAGAGCGATATTTACATCGGAGATCCCATTGCCCATGTCTGGGAGCATGTATATCAGTATTTGCATGCAAAATACCCAAATGTGAAATATGTCGACAAGGATGGGACATATACCGGCATAGGCCGTACAACAATTCACAAGAGCATGTTCGATGCTGTTTATTATTCCGATAAAGGTCAGACGATGCCTCAAGCTGTATCTGACGCGTTGTACCAGGAAATGGAAGATGCCGATTACCTGATAAACATGGCTGCTTTGAAAGCACATGCCAGAGCCGGTATATCACTCACTGCAAAGAATCACTTTGGCTCACACACCAGAGCTGGTGCTGACCATCTTCACCCCGGCCTTCTGGCACCTGAAAACGATCAACCCACCAACTCCGGATACGGCAAATACCGTGTATTGGTCGATATAATGGGTCATGAAAAACTTGGTCAGAATACCTGCCTCTATTTTGTCGACGGTCTCTGGGCCGGTGATGAAGCTGTTGATCCACCTTGTAAATTCCAGTCAGCACCATTCAATAACGACTGGTCCAGC
>DASQZK010000038.1:0-2460 GCA_035638735.1 Bacteroidales bacterium | reverse complement strand
CTTTGCAGCTTCCGATAAGAGAGTACATAATGGCAGCATTCTCGTAAGCCTTCGGCTAACTGCACCTCCACCAAATAAACCGATAAGATGATTTTTTTATTCCGATACTTGAAGATTCCCTGGAAGCAGATCTTCCAGTTTCTGAACCGAGTAATCTGGGATAATGGTAAGAACCTTTTTTAGCCAGGCAAAAGGCTCTACATTGTTGATCTTGCATGTTCCCGGAAAAGAGTAGATCAAGGCGGCTTGTTGGGCAGCTTCATGACTGCCTGCGAACATATAATTTTTTCTTCCGAGTGCGACCGGCCGAAGGCTTACGCGGGAACGGGATTGCCGACCCCTTACCTCTTCCACTCCGATACAAAAAAACCGCAGCCTCCAACAGGCCGCGGTTTTTTAAGCAGGGTGTTACAAAAATCTTAGTCCAGTCCTCTTTTCTTCAGCAGGGGTTCCACACCGGGTTCTTTACCCCTGAAAGCAACGTAAAGATCCATCGGATCCCGGGTGCCGCCTTTTTCAAGTACATTCGTTCTGAAGGCAGTGGCGGTGGCTGGATCAAAGATGTTACCGGTTTCTTTGAATGCCTGGAATGCGTCTGCATCAAGCACTTCAGCCCAGATATAGCTGTAGTAGCCCGATGAATAGCCACCTGCGAAGATATGGCTGAAATAAGGGCTGCGATACCTCGAAATAATCTCGGGAATAAGTCCAACGGCATTCAATGCGCTGTCTTCAAAAACATTCACATCCTTAATAGTGGCGTTTTCAGGTGACAACGTATGATAATCCATGTCGAGCAGCGAAGCTGCCAGGTATTCCACGGTTGTGAAACCCTGGTTGAAATGACTGCTGTTCTGGATTTTTTGAATCAGTTCGTCGGGGATCACTTCACCTGTTTGATAATGTTTGGCAAAGGACCTGAGGACTTCAGGTTCGAGGGCCCAGTTTTCCATGATTTGGGATGGCAATTCAACGAAATCACGGCTGACGCTGGTCCCGGCCTGTCCTTTATAGGTGCATTTTGAGAGCAGGCCGTGGAGGGCATGACCGAATTCGTGGAAGGTGGTCTGTACTTCATCAACGGTGAGAAGCGCAGGTGCGTCTCCCGAAGGCTTGGTGAAGTTAAAGTTCGTGGTAACAACAGGTCTGATGTCTTCCCCGTCTTCTATATGCTGGCCACGGTATTCACTCATCCAGGCACCGGCGCGTTTGCTGTCGCGTGGGAAGAAATCCATGTAGAGCACACCCAGGTGGCTTCCGTCGGCATCTTTAACCTCATAGGCTTCTACATCTTGGTGGTATACCGGTACGTCATTCCGGGGTTCGAAAGTAATGCCATATAATTTGTGAGCTACATCAAAGGCTCCCTGGCGAACATTGTCGAGAACGAAATACTGGCTGAGTGTACTCTCATCGATGTCGTATTTTTCTTTCCTTACTTTTTCAGCATAATACCACCAGTCCCATGGTTCAAGCTTAAAGTTGCTACCATCCCGGTCTATCATCATCTGCATGTCGGCTGCTTCAGCTTTGGCTACCTTAATGGCAGGCTTCCATAAACGCATAAGAAGGTCGTTGACGCTTGCCGGATTCTTGGCCATGTTGCGTTCCAGTACATAATCGGCATGGGTTTTATAACCCAGCAGGTTAGCTTTTTCGGATCTCAGCTTAACAATCTTACTGATGATCTCTTTATTGTCGAACTGGTCATTCCGGTTGCCCAGGTTGGCATAAGCCTTGAAAAGTTCTTTCCTGAGGTCACGGTTGTCAGCATAGGTGAGGAAAGGAAGAAGACTTGGCTTCTGAATGGTAAATACCCATTTTCCTTCAAGCCCGTCTTCTTTGGCCGCTTCGGCAGCCGAATAAACAACATTTTCAGGAAGCCCGGAAAGATCGGTTTTTGTGTCAATAACAAGTTTATAATCGTTCGTCTGTCCCAACACGTTCTGCCCGAACTGAAGGGTAAGCAGGGATAACTGTTCGTTGATTTTTTTTAGCTTTTCCTTGTCTTCATTGTTAAGGTTTGCACCACCCCTGACAAAGCCCTTATAGGTATCATCGAGAAGTTTTGCCTGAGAAGGATTAAGATCCAGGTCAGCCTTTTTGTCATAAACGGCTTTGATCCTTTTAAAGAGTTTTTCATTCAGCCTGATGGCATCGCCATGGGCAGATACTTCAGGCGCTATTTCCTGCTCAATTTCCTGAAGTTCAGGGCTGGTGAGCGAGCTGGTGAGATTGTAAAATACGCCTCCTACCTGGTCCAATAATTCCCCGCTGTTGTCAAGAGCAACAATGGTATTTTCAAATGTGGGCTCTTCTGTATTACCGGCTATAGCATCAATTTCTTCGTTGTCAGCTTTCATTGCCTCCCTCATCGCGGGAATAAACTGCTCATTGTTAATCTGATCGAAAGGGGGTACACCAAAAGGCGTGTTAAACTCACTTAATAGCGGATTTTTC
>DASQZK010000037.1:0-2508 GCA_035638735.1 Bacteroidales bacterium | reverse complement strand
TCAAATCAAGCTGGTTAGTTCCGACCCCTCGGTGGCCATCGTAGGTGATGGAAATACTGTGAGTACTCTGAAAAGTGGATCGTTTTTTCTCAGCGCCAGGCTGAGCCGCGGGGAGACAGTGTCGGCCGAAAAACTCATCCGGGTTGTACAACCATCTTCTCTGAGTGTCGATAAAAATATCTGTTTTCTTACACCTGGCAACGAAGGTATTATAAATTACACGGTTTTCGACCAGGACGGGATAAAGCTCGACGGAATAAAACCCGTGGTTAGCGCTGCAGATACTTCTGTTGTAGTGATCACAGGCATTTATCCGGGCTCTGTAAGCGTGAAGGCTAAAAATACGGGCAAAACGTCGTTGTCCCTGTCTGTCCCGGGAGACCGGGGAATTGAGAAATCTGTTGACATAGAAGTGACGAAAAACCTCGATCCCGTAGAGGTATCTGTTCTGGTTAAAATGAACGGAACAACACTACTTCCCAGGCGGACTTACCGCATCAGGAACACCGATATCAATCCCTGGATTGAAAATAATGCCGGCGAAAACCTTGTTGAACCCAAAGATTATGTGAACATCGCTGACGTAATTGCTTCCGTTTTTCTCACAAACGGTTTCACCGGCGGTGGTAAATCGTTCCGTTACCGCAAAGACAGCTATTCAGGCAACAGGCTTTACCTGTGGCAGGTAGGAAATAACTGGGAATATGTTTACGGTTGGGGAGGTAGTAATGAATTGGAATCCTTCCGGCAATGCTGGGTTGTGATGGTGAACGATACTTTTTATTTCAACGACCTGGATTTTGTCAGGGTGAAGGACGGCGATGCTGTTTCAGTTTTCCATATAGATGATATCTACAGGGAATGGGAAACTCTTATGTTCGTGTCTGACAGGTACATCATAGACCAGGGTGATACGGTATCTCTTTCATGGGATGTATTCACCTGCGGCCTTACCGAAACCGGTGAGCCTTTTGTTAAGTCAGGATCGATACCTTCATACTCACAGGTTTATTCCAACGATGTACCCCTTGGCACCATCGGGGAACTGGCTGGTGGTGGTATGCAGTCCATGTTGTATTCACCCGCCAGGGAAGGGTCTTACGACTTACGGATAGAAGGGTACCAGGGTGATGTTGTTCGGATTGTCGCCGGCACTATTACCGGAGAGGAATCTGATGCTATTTCGCACCTCACCGTTTATCCCAATCCGTTCAGCGACTACATTACTGTCAGAAATCCTGCAGTAACTGGTTATAACTGCATGGTGACCGATATCTCGGGACGAGTACTTGCGTCGGGTACCAACCGGGGTGTGGGTGAAATGACTATTCCTACCGGTAATCTTTCGAGGGGCATGTATATTATCGTGATCCGTTACCCGGATAACAAAATTGAGAAACGGATAGTGGTCAAGCCATGAGAATTTCCCGGAAACATATCCTGATCCTGCTGTTTTTTTTCCTGGCATCTCCCGGGTTTTCACCTTTTCTTGCCGCACAGAGCCTGGGAGATACCCTTACAATTGATGAGATAAGCGTGTTTTCAAAGCGTCCTGTTGAACAAACAGCACTATTGGTGACACGGCTTGATTCCACAGTGCTGAGTCATCATGTTCACCAGTCACTTTCGGAACTGATGGACGAGGAATCGCCCGTGTTTGTTAAATCACTTGGGCGGGGAGCTCTGGCTACCGTGTCGTTCAGGGGTACTGCCCCGTCGCACACCAGGGTGACCTGGAACGGCCTGGAGCTAAATTCCCCGATGCTTGGCATGGTCGACTTTTCGGAGATACCGGTGTTTTTTATTGATCATATCAGCCTGGTTCATGGTAACAGCTCTCTTATTGAAATGCCTGGAGCCCTGGGAGGAATTCTTGATATGAGGTCGAAACCCGGATGGGAGACGGGTGTGAAGGGTTCATTGCTGCAAGGTGCCGGCTCTTACGGCACATGGGATGAAGGTGCCCGTATCAACCTTGGGAATTCCGGTTTCCAATCTTCAACGCGCCTGTTCTACAACCATTCCGATAACGATTTTAAATACAGGAATTATGATACGCCCGATTCAACAGATATCCTTACCGGCAAAAAATATTACCCGTTAGCAATTAACAGGAATGCGGATTACACCAATAAAGGAATGATGCAGCAATTCGCTTTCCGCATGGGAAGTGACGAAATACTTGATATGAATGTATGGGTGCAGCAGTCTGAGCGCAGCCTTCCCCTGCTGAGTACCGATGAGTCATTAGAACCGGGCGTATCGGGCAGTGAAGCTTACAGTGGCCAAAACACTAACCGGCAGAATAACCGGTTTTTCAGGTCGGCGGTAAATTACCGGAAATATGGTGATAAAGGGAAATTCACCTTGTTCAGCGGTTTAAATTACAACCTGTTGTCTTATCGTATGGATCGTATTGTCAGCGGTAACGGTCATATTCCCCAGGTAGAATCGGAAAGCACGGTCTTTCATTCCGATAATCGAGCAAGCTGGCGTTACAAGGTCTCC
>DASQZK010000036.1:0-6013 GCA_035638735.1 Bacteroidales bacterium | reverse complement strand
GTTCCTTAGCGATCCAGTCTGAATATGGTTTCTTCCCCAGGTACTTGGCCTTCCACGCTTTACACTCATCGAAATTGGCCACCAGGGTAGCCTGGTAATCGAGCAGTATTATTTCCGGCTTGATCTTCTCAATGAGGTATTGCAGTTGACCGGTTGAATCTGCGTCAGGAAAAAGTGTTCCCATTTTCAGTTACATTATTAATTTGGGGTTTCCGTGCCTGGTTGAAAAGTAAGGTCGTTTTCTTGTCCAGGCAATGGGGAACAATGGTCGATTTTCCCACGAATAATTTCATCCGGAATTTCTTCCGGAAAGGCCTTGCATTTTAAATATCCCAGATAATGTTTGCACCGGTTGCAAATCGGTAAGTAAAAACTTCCCTCTCCGCCTATAAACTTATCAATTCCCATTATCTCAAGGTTTATGTGTATAAACGTGTGTATAAATAAAAAAAGGCTGTAAACGTTACGTTTACAACCTCCTGATTATCTGTGTGGAGCATATCGGAATCGAACCGATGACCTCTTGACTGCCAGTCAAACGCTCTAGCCAACTGAGCTAATGCCCCATTACGGATGCAAAAATAGATTAATTTTTAATATTCACAAAGACGGCGAAGTGAATTATGTGTTTTCTTTATAATTTACCGCAGGATATTTGTCTCCGGATTAGGCTTATGTTGGCTGGAGTTATGAGGTTATGAGGGTATGAGGGTATGAAGCGAGGAGCTAAAGGCATAGGACAAAGGACTGGAGAAGAAAGGTTTGGTTTTTTTAAACGACTTAAATAGCCTAAACCGTACATTGTAAACTAATCGTAGCCATGGTTACGTGCATGGTATTCGGTGTGTCATTACCTGAAGAGTGTTGACTGTCCTTTTTGAATAATGAATATCGAACAGATCAGCGTGTCCCGCGCAACTTAGGTTACTGCTAAAATTTCATAAGGGACGTGGTAAACGAATGAGGATTATGAAACTGTCTTGAACTTATTTCTCATAAAAAAACCGGGTTGTCCTGCAACAACCCGGTTTCAAACTATTTCAAACTATTTTAGAGAATGTATCTCCTGTTCTTATAAAGGGCTTCCCTGATAGCCGGTTTGAGTGTTTCGGCCGTATTCATGATCATGACGGCATCGGGAGGGAAGGGGACCGCCTCATTGGTGAGTTTTTGTTTGGCTGCCTCGTCCAGTGCGGCTTCGTCGCCAACAGCACGGGCAGATACGTGATCAAACACATTTTCTGCACCGATGGGTTCTTTCACCATAAGTTTTGTTTCCGGGGTAAGCTGAGTGATCTCAACCTGTCCTTTAATAGTAACCGCTTTATGCTGACTGGTTTCGATGAGCGTGCACTGCAGGGTTTTATACCGCGGTATTTTGATGTCGTTGCCGGAAGTATCTCTCATTACATTGCCATTGGCATCGAGTGCATAGTCGAAACCGTCTTCAACTTTCTTTTTATAAATGTTGTCGGACTGCTTGCTGTCTTCGGGAGAGACGATGATGTCGAGAACATTGATCACCACGGCATAGTCATACTGAATGTCGTCGTTAAGGTGCCTGAAGTGGTACTCTACCCATTCACTGTTTAGATCCTGGGTGTTGAAGGTCAGTAGATCGTCCCTGAATTCGGGGGCTACCATGATCCTGTTGCTACTCTGAACTTCTACGATGACCCTGCTCATGCCTTTATGATGGGCTTCGAGTATCATGTCGTTGAGGTTCGGGAAGGCATCACCGGAGTATAACTGTGCCTTTACCAGCTCGAAGTAAGCTTCCCGGTAAGACATCTTATCGCCGTTGTTCAGCAGTTTCTGGCCATTATTGTAATAATACTCGGCGGCTTTTTTCTTGGCCGATACCAGTTCAGCGTCGTAATCCACATACGCGTAATTGATGGTACGACCGTTCAGGTTAAGAGGAAGAACTACGCGAACTTTAGCCTGCCTGGCTTTCAACGTTTCATAGCGTTGGAAAATTTCATCGTAGTTGTTGGGGTTATCTTCTGTCTTGAGGAATTTGATCCTTGCAAGATCTCTTTCATTAGCAAGCTTATAGGATTTATCAAGAATTTTAATGTCATCCGAATCTTCGGGGTCCTTGATAAGGCGTTTCACGGATTTATTAATGACGCCGTCGTAGTCGCCACGTTGCATTTTTTTATTGACAGATCCACAGGAAGCAAGAATAAATGCGATGAAACCAAAGAGTAGATATTTTTTCATACAGGTGTTTTTTTGTTGATGGTGCTAAAATAAAAAACAAATTATGTTAAGCTGGAAATATTTACGAACATGAATGTAAAATGTTGCAATTTAGACAAATTCAAAGGTTAATAATTGTCAGTGTCATCCTTTTAGATACGATTGGTTTTTAAATAGCCTCATTTGTAAACCACTAGTGCCGAGGATCGTTAAGTCAAAGGCGTCCCAGTAATCAGATTGCTGAAGACTTATTATGGAGTCAGGTGATCATCTGGTTATTTTTTAAATGAAACTTTTCCTGGTTAGAAAAGCGCACAATGCAGTCTGTATTCTCAAAAATATACACTGGGATTCGTTACACAGGGCCCGTAAACCTTCGAAAATTAAAATGGTTACTTTTTCAAAACGGTATAATGACAATGAGGTTGAAAGGTTCCTATGATTGTTAAACACGATGATGTTGTGCTTGCACAAGGCACATAAGTCAAACAATGTGCCACAGATGTCGTCGGGAAATGCGAACAGGGGGGTAATGAAAAAAGAATCTGTGTTCATATTTAACGCCGGGTTAGTTTGAATGCCAACGCCGGGTAGGAGGATCTGATAAAAAAAGGCCGCCTGTAAGGCAGCCTTGTATAGAGTCTTGAAGTAGGTTTCGTATACGTATTATTGCAAAACGAAGTTAATCGGGAAGGTAAAGAGCACTTTCACGGCCTTACCTCTCTGGCGGCCGGGTGTCCATGGGGGTGAAGACATTACAACCCTGATAGCTTCCTTGTCAAGAGCCGGGTCGACGCCTGCAACCACAACTGCATCTACTACTTTACCTTTGGAATTGACGGCGAACTGTACGATAACACGTCCGCTAATCCCGTTTTCGGCTGCAATCTCAGGATAATGCAGGTTCTGGGCAATGTATTTACGGAACTCAACAGCAGGCTCACCACCATTGAATTTAGGCATGTCTTCAACGATATAGAAGGTTTCTTCTTCCTGGAATTCTTCCTGCATATCGTCGGCAAAACCTGTAAACTCGAATTCGGTGGAAGCGTCAGCTTCAACGTTAAAGTCAAAATCTTCATCAATATTAACGTTGTCGTTAACAATATTCAGAATTTCCGTCACTTTCTGCTGAGGTTCGGGTTTAGGCTGTTCTTCACGCCGGGTAACCTGCATTTCTTCAACCTCGTAAGTCGTTTCAGCAACAAGCTTGTCCTCTTGCTTATTATCAGGACGGGATGTCCATTCAAAAGCAATAAGAACTATCGAAAGGACAAGTAGCAATCCTATTTCCAGGAATACGCCCCTGTTCTTTTCGAGATCTGCTTTTTTTGATTTTTTCAGTTCCATAATTTATTCTTGATTTTGCGGCTCTAAAATTAGCAAATTAAAAATTCATTTTCAAAAGTATTTAAGCGAAAACATCAGGTTGGTACCTCTGTTATTTTCATCAATTGCAAAATGTTCGATAAAAACAACGCAAAAATCACACCAAATATTGACTTTCACAAAGTTAATTATCTACTAAGTTTGAATACAACCGGGAAGGTATAAATGACTCTGACCGGTCGTGTGCGCTGTTTTCCGGGCGTCCAGGCCGGAGACGACTTTATGACCCTGGCCGCTTCATGGTCGAGTGAAGGGTGAACACCCTGTACAACCTGTACATTAGTCATGTTACCGTGTTCATCGATAATGAACTGGACGATAACCCTTCCTTCAACGCCGTTGTCGATTGCCTCCTGAGGATAACGTACGTTCATGGCAATATATTTTCTGAACTCTATCATAGGGTCGCCGCCGTTAAACAAGGGCTTATCGCTTACATTTACAAATGGTTCCGGATCGCCTGTGGGTTCAGGGTCGAGTTCGGGAATTACCCACCGGTCGTAGCTGTCACCGCCGTTTATTTCTGGATTGAAAAATGCCGGTTCGTCTATAAGCAGATTGTTGTCGTCTACTTCATTGATGATTAGGGTCATCTTTGGACGTTCTTTTTTTATCTCGGGTTCCTTCCGGAAGGTAATTTCTGTCTGTTCCATGTTCTCAGCTGTGAGGCGCTGTCCCGCGGTCCCATCATGGTCCGATGGAGCCTTCGACCATTCAAAGGCAATGAGAGAGAGTGAAAGGGTTACGATCAGCCCGACTTCAAAAAAGATAAGCCGGTTCTTTTCAAGATTTGCTTTTTCCGATTTTTTCTTTTTCATGGCGTAATGGTTTAATGGTTTGTTTTCGTTGGTTGTCGGCAACAATGGATACAAAACAAACATCAATCCGAACGGTGCCTTTCTTGCGATGTTTGAAAACACTGGGCTTGAAGGCAATATAATTTTATATGGCTGCGTTCTAATTTATTCGGGAGCGTTTAAAAAAGTGTGTAAGAACTACCATCAAGTGTATAAATATTACTCATTAGGTCTGATTATTCTATTAATCAAAAGTCCCGGCCTTAATCGGAATTAGCCTTTAGGGTATAGTTTGGGGACTGTTTATTCCGATGGTAAGCGGGGTAAAGGTCCGGCGGGCATTCCAGCTGTCACCGACTACCGCCTTCGGCATTTTAGTGCAGAGGTACCACGTCCTGCCAAAACTAAAGTGGAGTTGGATTACTGATTACCAGGTATCATTCCCTCCTTTTTCTTCCTATCTTTGCAAAAATGATTTAATCACTCTATGGGAAAAATGATCGATACTACTCCTGTTCCTGAAACCGCTATTTTGATTGGTGTAATCAACCAGGACCAGGATGAAAGTGAAGTACGTGAATATCTGAATGAGTTATCCTTCCTGACGGAGACAGCTGGTGCGGTCCCGGTGAGGGAGTTTACACAAAAACTCGACATCCCCCATCCGGGTACTTTCATCGGGAAAGGGAAACTCGAGGAGGTGAAAGCTTTTGTTGAAGAACAGGAGATAGACCTTGTAATTTTTGATGATGAGCTGACACCCACCCAGCTGCGTAACCTTGAGCGGGAGCTGAGGGTTCGTATCCTTGACCGGACAAATCTTATCCTTGATATATTTGCCCACCGTGCCAAGACGGCTCATGCCAAGACACAGGTCGAACTGGCCCAGTACCAGTATCTTCTTCCCCGGCTGACACGTATGTGGACACACCTTGAAAGGCAGCGTGGCGGTATCGGGCTAAGGGGACCCGGAGAAACGGAAATCGAGACAGACCGCCGTATCATCCGTGATAAAATTGCCAGGCTGAAAGAAGAGCTCAAGAAGATCGACAAGCAGATGGTGACCCAGCGGAAGAACCGTGGGCGTATGGTCCGGGTTTCATTGGTTGGGTATACCAACGTGGGCAAGTCAACGATTATGAACATGCTTTCCAAGTCGGACGTTTTTGCCGAGAACAAACTTTTCGCCACCCTTGATACAACCGTTCGTAAAGTCGTGGTGGAAAATCTGCCTTTCCTCCTGGCCGATACTGTCGGTTTTATCAGAAAGCTGCCCCACGACCTGGTCGAATCTTTCAAGTCAACCCTCGATGAGGTGCGTGAATCGGACCTGCTGGTGCATGTTGTCGATATTTCACATCCCAATTTCGAGGAGCAGGTGAAGGTGGTGAACCAAACCCTGCAGGAAATTGGGGTTGCCGACAAACCAATGATCATGGTATTCAATAAAATAGATGCCTATGCTTACGTCCGCAAAGATGATGATGATCTTACACCTCCGGAGAAGGAAAACATGACCCTCGATGAATTGAAAAGAAGCTGGATGGCCCGTCACGATGTGCCGTCACTGTTCATTTCGGCCATAAACAAGCAAAATATCGATGAATTCCGGGAGCAGTTAT
>DASQZK010000035.1:0-2544 GCA_035638735.1 Bacteroidales bacterium | reverse complement strand
TACGACTGAAGATATCGAGAATCTCCCTTCGAACAATGGAGATGGGGTGACGTGAACCGGCTTGAAGAGGATCCCCCGGAAGGGTAAGATCTCTTTTGTCTGATATGGCCGTTTCGGTCGACAGTTGATTACGGAGATCGTTTACTTTTCCCTGCATTTCCTGTTTGAGGGTATTGAGTTTTTGACCAACTTCTTTCTTCTCGGCAGGGGGAATGGTCTTAAAATCATCGAATAAGCGGGATAGCGTTCCCTTCTTACTCAGATGCTTTATCCTGAATTCTTCAACCTCCTGTAATGAGACGGCTGTGAAATCTTTGGCTTCCTTAAGCAACGCATTTATCTTCTCAAGCATAATGTCTTTCTTTTTTCCAACACGTTCTATTTCATAATTTCAATCGTATAGCTGATGTCTTCAACTGGTCTGTTGTAAGCATCGACGGCGACAGCGGCAATCTTATCAATAACGTCAAGTCCTTCAACCACTTCACCAAAAACCGTGTACTCACCATCCAGGTGAGGAGAGCCTCCAATGGTGGTATAAGCGCTGACTTCTTCGGGGGTGAAGGGAGCATGATTACCCATTGAAACATAAGTCTGCAACTGTTGTTCATTTAGTACCTGTCCCTGAATGATGTAAAACTGGGAACCTGAAGATGCTTTTTTGGGATTAACTGCATCTCCTTTCCTGGCTGCAGCCAGTGCCCCTTTCTTATGAAAATGACCAGGGATTATCTCTGCCGGAATGGTATATCCCGGTCCGCCCATACCAAGCATTTCTCCCCTGGCTGCATTACGGGAATTCGGATCACCTCCCTGGATCATGAAATTTTGAATGACCCGATGAAAAAGTAATCCATCGTAATAACCATCTTTCACAAGCTTGATAAAATTGTCCCTGTGTAGTGGTGTGTCATTATATAGTTTAACGACGATATTTCCGTAACTTGTCTTGATTAAGACCCTGGTTTCCGGGGAGCTTTGTGCCATAAGATTGAAGCTTAATATTAGTACTGCCAGTAACGTGTATATAAGTTTCATGTGATGAAGTGTTAGGAGGCAAAAATATTAATAATAATTTAAAATTAATGATGTAAAAATAATTTGATTATCAGCTGAACAAAGGAATTGTGCACTGGTTTGATGAAATAAATACCTGTCATGAAAAAAATTATACTTATCGGGGCCACCGGTTTTATTGGCAAACACCTGGTTGACTATTTTAACGATTACGTGGTTAAATCACTGCATGGCAGTGATGTGATTAAACGGCCAATTGCTGAAATTGCCAAAGAAATTGATAATTATGATATTATTATTAATGTGGCAGGCAGAAATATTTTCGGCTACTGGACCAAACGTGTTAAAAAAGAAATTTTTCAAAGCCGCATCGGTTTAACCCGGAAACTAATAGCAGCCATAGAAGAATGCCGGAACCCGCCCGGACGCTTTCTCAGTGCTTCAGCTGTTGGCATTTATAATGATAATGGAATTATGACTGAAAAAGAGGGGTCATACGCTTCAAACTTTCTGGCTAAAGTAGTAAAGGAATGGGAATATGAAGCATTCAAAGCTATGAACAAGAATGTTAAAGTCTCTGTCATGCGGTTTGGTATCGTACTGGGGAAAGATGGAGGTGCTTATAAAATTATGAGGAAACTGGCCCGTTTTAACCTGGGCGCGTATTTTAATAATGGAAGGCAACATTTGTCTTTTATTTATATATCAGACCTTTGCCGGGCTGTTACCTATATAATCGAAAGGGATATTGAAGGTATTATTAATGTCACTGCTCCGGAATCTACCGATTATAAAACAGTGTGGCAATTGTTGAAAAGAAAGGTTAACGCATTTATTATTTGGAAGATACCCTCATTTTTACCAAGACTATTGCTAGGGGAGGCCAGTGTTATTTACCTTGAGGGTCAGAACGTCATACCTGAAGTATTAATAAAAAATAATTTTAATTTCGAAGCTTCAAATATTTCGGATTGTATTAATAAAATTGAAGCAAATTGAATCATGTTAAACAGTTAGCAGGGCAGACTGTTGTTTACGGGACCGGTATTGTACTACCGAGGGTATTGAATTATCTCCTGTTGACACCGTTCTATACCAGAATTTTCTCTACGGCCGAATACGGCGTAATTACCGAGCTTTATGCTTATGTCGTATTCCTGATGGTGATCCTGACCTATGGACTTGAAACCGGGTTATTCAGGTTTGCCGATTCAAAGCACAACAAGGATGATGTTTATAAGACAACACTTACAAGTATTGTTATAACTTCCTTTATTTTTATTACCGTTATATTATTGCTTGCCAGTAAATTAGCAGGTATTGTCGGCTACCCGGGTCATGTTAATTATATCGTGCTTCTGGCTCTGATCGTAGGACTCGATGCGCTTTCGGCTATTCCCTTTGCGAAAATAAGGCTGGATAACCGGCCGGTAAAGTATACCATTATTCGTATTGTCGAAGTTACGGTAAACCTGGCGGCAAACTGGCTGTTCTTATACTGGGGACGTAAACATTACCTGGATAATC
>DASQZK010000034.1:0-2070 GCA_035638735.1 Bacteroidales bacterium | reverse complement strand
CCGTCCCTTCGCGATATAAGAATATGGTGTCGACGGCATTGTAAAAATCCGTTTTCAGCTCGGTTGATATAAGATCATAATCAGGATCTTTACGGATTAAACCCCGGGCAAAATCAAACAGGTAGCCACGAATGTGCTGCTCCTCAATCCGGAAAAAACTAGGATCAATAAGAGATTTCAGCCTTAGCATAAAGCCGAGTTTACCAAAACCGGCAATATACTCACGATTTACGGTATCCAGCATTGATTTGAGATCCGGATTAGTATAATCATTCAATGCACGGTACCTGTTAAAGGCAATTTTTACTCTCTCAAGGGTCGTTTCATTCCACGCCATCTGCATATAAAGGCGGTAGATGATATCCCTGATATTGGCATTCAATGCTTCGAGGGAATAGCGCCCGGTAACGACGCGCCGGTTATGTTTCAATTCGTCGGCAAACTCATGGGCGAAAAACACGCGGTTCAGGATCTTCCGTACATGCTTCTTCTTAACTGTTCGGCCGTCGAACTCTATCACCTTTAGACGATCTTTTTCATCAAGGTGTTTACCTATTACCCTGGCGTACACATTTTTGGGAAAATACCGGCGACAAAATACCGGGATACCCGACGCTGCCGCTTCTATAATGGGAAGACCCCTGCCCTCTGTTTTACTGGGCAGTAATACCAATGAAGAAATATTATAAAGTTCGGGCATGCCGGCTGGTTGTTCAAAATAATTTTTAAAGCTCTCCCGGTCCAGTTCACTAAACAAAAAAGCCAGGAACAGCCGGTCGTTATAGGCTTCGTCGGCCCCTTTCAATAACTCGTCAAAACTGAGAATGAGCTGAGTGAGATAGGCATGTTGACCTTCGGCCACCGGCCCGGTTACAAGGATGGTGATTTTCAGCCCGGGAGTTGTTTTCAGTCTTTCCCTGAAAGCCTTATTTTTGAACATTTTTCGTAAAAGCTGGAAACCGGTCTCAATCCGTTTCCGTGAAATGATCCGCGTGGGCTGCAGAAAAATGATGTTTTCGGAGATGAAGCCTTCAACAGGTCTTGTTTTTGCCCCGATCAGGATGGGAAAGGGACAGGTGTAATCGATCAGCCCGTTATCGATAACATCTCCGGCCGAGTATGCAATCAGCCTGTCCTGGTATCGACTGAGTATCTTTTCAAACTGGAGAAACGTATTTATTCGCTTTCGCTTGTTAATGTTCATATATTCGGCCGTATCGACGGCCGTGCCTATCTCGGTTATGTTGGCAGGATTGTGCCCTTTATGTGTTACCAGATAGTCGCTTTGGGAGTCGTTGATATTCACATTAATCCATGACCTTGATTCCCAGGGATATAACATTTCTACCAGTGAGAATATCTCGCCAAGATGAGAATTGGTAAAGAAAAAATCACGCGGACCAGGCTTCAGTCCGAAAACTTCCCGGTTAACGTCACTGTTGCCTCCCTCCCAGTAAAAGTCATGATTGTTATTGATGACCGGGATACCAAGGTATTCAGATAGCAACACACAGGCCAGGCATAATGAAACGTTACCCGGATTTGAACAACCATTAACAATATAAAGCAACGATATTGAATGATGGGAGATATATGCACCGATTTTTTCAACCAGGCTTAGCGTTTCATCCCAAAAATCAATGATCAGACGGTTATATGCGCTACTTCCCCTGTCCAGGTGAGTGAAGAAAAAATCTTCATAAAGCTTCCATTTATCAAATGATTGAATTTCAGGTATTTCACACCTACTGACAAAGCCGGGAAGATGCTTTTCTGCTTCAGGCTTGAAATTTCCGGAAATATAATGGATATTGGCGCCTGGAAAATTGCGTTTGAAAAGGCGGGCATATTTATTAATTTCCACCGTTACACCGTCAACGGAAAAAAAGAAGGTAAGAAAACCTATGCCATTATTTTCCAGACGTTTTTCGAAAGAATGAAACGGTCCTTCATGGCTGGCAGCGGGAACTGCACGATCTTCACGTATGCGGTCAATAAACAGGCCCAGGTCAAACCAGGTCCTGATATGTTGCGCCTTCAGCAATGAAATGAGGTCAGGAACCGTTATTT